>DATJGQ010000704.1:0-10653 GCA_035494815.1 Gemmataceae bacterium | reverse complement strand
TCGATCTGCCGGATCCGTTCGCGGGTGATGCCGTAAATCTTCGCGACCTCGTCGAGCGTCTTCGGGTGACCGTCCCTCAGCCCGAACCGCAGCTCGATCACTTCCCGCTCGCGCTGCGCGAGCGACTTGAGCACCTCGGCGATCCGTTCGCGCAACAGCCGCTGATCGACGTGGATGCCGGGGTTGATCGCCCCGTGGTCGCCGAGGAAATCCTCGAGCGCCCGCTCGCCCTCGCCGCCCACCGGCTCGTGCAGGCTGACCGGGTGCCGGCCGACCGCCCGCAGCGACCGGGTCTCGTCCGCCTTGATGCCGAGTACCTTAGCGATCTCCTCGACCGACGGTTCGCGGCCGCTCGCCGCCGACAACTCGCCGCGGACGCGCTCGATCGCCGCGAGCATGCCGACCTGATGGCACGGCACGCGAACGGTGCGGGCATGATCGGCCAACGCGCGTGTGATCCCCTGGCGAATCCACCAGGTCGCATAGGTGCCGAACTTGAACCCGAGCCGGTGCTCGTACTTGTCCACCGCCCGCATCAGGCCGCGGTTGCCTTCCTGGATCAGGTCGGCGAACGGCAGCCCGCGGGTGCGGTACCGCTTCGCGATCGACACGACCAATCGCAGGTTCGCCTCGGCCAGTTCGCTGCGCGTCTTCTGGTAATGGACCTGGCGGGCCTGAATGACGCGGGCGAGCCGTTCGAGGTCCACCGGGGACGACTGGGCCGGGGCGTACAGTTCGCGGATCAGCCGGGTCCGTTGCCCGCCGCGCATCCGCCGGCGCAGCCGGTCGTACTGCTCGCGAATTTCAGCCGCCTTCCCTACCAACTCCTCGCCCATCTTCTCGAGCAGCTCGGTCCGCGGCGACAGCTCCTCGACCAGCTTCATCGCCTTGCGGAGCATGCGGTGCCGGCGATGCCGCCAGAACGCACGACCAGTGATGGTGTCCGCCCGCTGCGAATCCGGGAACTCGGCGGCGAGTTTGCGCAGGACCCGCTTCAGGGTCGACAAGTTGTGCGGCATCCGAGCCACGATCTGCTCGCGGGTCAGATTGAGGCTGTTGACCACGTCGATCGTCGGGTCGAGCGTCAGCTCGCCGGAGCGGACGCGCTCGAACATGTCGAGGACGTGCCCGAGGATCACGGGGCTGCAAAGGCACGCCCGGCGGAATCGAGTGCGGGCCGTCTCCAGCTTTTTCGCCAACGCCAGTTCCTGCTCGCGGGTGAGAAGCGGGATGGCGCCCATCTGGCGCAGGTAAAGGCCCAACGCGTCGTCCGCACCGCCCGTATCTTGAGCTTCGGCCTCCGACTCTTCGGAATGCTGAGCTTCTGCCGGCTCCACGTCATCGTCGGCGTCGAGATCCTCGACCAACGGGGGCTCGCGCGAGTCCTCCGCCGGCGGGCCGTCGAGATGCTCGGCCTCGGGCGTTTCGGTCAACTCAGTTAAGCCCCGGCGCGAAGTTGCGCCGATGGCTTTGGAAATCCGGGGCATATCGATCCTGTCACCTTCTCTGGGTTCCGAGTGTCTACGGGCCGCGCCACGCTGCCCCCGCAAGCCCAAAACAAAGTCCGGACTGGGCTTCCGACCGCGGCCAGCCACGCTGTCGTCAGGGGAGAGCCGACTCCGGTGCGTCGAGCCGCCGCCGAAAGCAGCGAGACCGGTGACAAGTGAGGCTTACCAAGCCATTATACGCTCGTATGACCCCCCGAACATGACCCTTACAAAAATAGCATAAGCCTGAGAACCGCGGACGTTTGGGGATTATGGTACTGCGCGAATGGCGAGACTCGGCGTGTAATTACTGGAATTACAGTCACTTAGGGAAATGCAGGGAGGAGCAGACAGATCAAGTGGCGGGCCGCCCTCGGTCCACTTGTCTTTGGAAATACTCCATCGTCCGCCGCAAACCGTCATGCCGATTGATTTTCGGCTCCCAACCCAGCAGCTGGCGGGCCCGAGTAATGTCGGGTTTCCGCACTTTCGGGTCATCTTGCGGCAGCGGCTTGAAGACCAGCTTGCTGCTTGTGTCGGACAGCTCCATGACCTCACGAGCGAATTCGAGGATCGACACTTCGTCGGGGTTACCGAGGTTCACGGGCTGGTGAAATTCGGTGAACAGCAGCCGGAAGATGCCTTCGACCAGGTCACTGACGTAGCAAAACGAGCGGGTCTGTGAGCCGTCGCCGTAGACCGTCAGCGGCTCGCCGCGCAGGGCCTGCCCCATGAAATTCGGCAAGACGCGGCCATCGTCGAGACGCATGCGCTCGCCGTACGTGTTGAAGATGCGGACGATGTGCGTCTTCACCTGGTGCGCGCGGTGGTACGCCATCACGATCGCTTCGGAAAACCGCTTCGCCTCATCGTAGCAGCCGCGCAGGCCGATCGGGTTGACGTTGCCCCAATAGTCTTCGCGCTGCGGGTGCTGTTCCGGGTCGCCGTAGACTTCGCTCGTACTGGCCATCAGGTACCGAGCGTTTTTCGCTTTCGCCAGGCCGAGCGTGTTGTGCGTCCCGAGCGAACCGACCTTGAGAGTCTGGATCGGATAGTTCAGATAATCGACCGGACTGGCGGGCGAAGCGAAGTGCAGGACATTGTCGACTTGGCCTTCGACGGTCAGCGGCTGGGAGACGTCGTGTTGGATGACGGAGAACCGCTTATTGTTTCGCAGATGCGCGATGTTCTCGGGCCGGCCGGTGATGTAGTTATCGACGGCAATGACGTCATGCTCTTCGGCCAGGAACCGTTCGCATAAATGCGACCCGATAAACCCGCCGCCGCCGGTAATCAACGTTCGCACGAAACGGTCCCTCCGTTCGGCCTATAAATGGCAACTATCTTTGCCGCGCTTCTGCAAGTACTTCTGATGATAGTCTTCGGCCCGCCAGAACGGCCCGGCCGCGGTGATTTCCGTCACGATCGGGCGGCGATAGCGGTCACTCGACCGAAGTGACGCCTTGGCCGATTCGGCCGCCGTTTTCTGCTCCGGCGTGTGGTAGAAGATGGCGGAGCGGTATTGCGTGCCCACGTCCGGCCCCTGGCGGTTCAGCTGCGAAGGGTCGTGATTCTGCCAGAAGACGTCGAGCAACTGTTCGTAACCGATCTTCGCCGGGTCGTACTCGACTTCGACGACTTCCGCATGGCCGGTCTCGTCGGTGCAGACGTCTTCGTAGGTCGGGTTGGCTGTCGTCCCGCCCATGTAGCCGACCGCGGTGGCGGTGACGCCGGGCAGTTTACGAAATGTTTCCTCGACGCCCCAGAAGCAGCCGGCGGCGAAAGTCGCTTTGGCCATCGTCGATCTCCTTCCCGCTCGTGTGCCGTCATTGTAGGGAGACCCGTCACGCGGTCCGGCGGGCGGAACCGTATCCGACGATCGCGCCGCCGACGGCCGTCAGCAGCATGCCGAGCCGCTGGATGCCCTCGCTCGGCGGCGGCAGGCCGTGCGTGGCGGCGACATCGGTGTGATGGCCCCAGCCGAGGTGATCGGTATAGTTCAGGCAACCGAGGCCGAATAGGAGCACGGGCAGTCCCGCTACGACCAACAACAAACGTCGCCGGGCCATCGTCACGTCCCCGCCGGTTTGTTCGCCCACACCGTGTAAGAGGGAATGACGAACAAAAAGTTCGGTCCGGCATGGCGGACGTCGAGGCCCGCGGCGCGAAGGACTTCGGCGTACTCGTCGGCATGGCGAATGTCCACGAGGGCCGCCCGGCCGCCGGGCTTGAGCACGCGGGCGATCTCACGGATTGCGACCGCGCGGCCGTCTCGGTCATAAATGTTGTGCAGCGCCCAACTCGACAGGATCACGTCGAACGAGTGATCCGCGAACGGCAGCTTTCGGGCATCGCCGTCTTTCAACTCGACGCGGTCGGCGACGCCTTCGAGCCGGGCGTTTTCCATCGTCGCCGCGGGGGAATTGCCCGCCTGGTCTTCTGTTTGCCATAGGTCAATTCCGACCGCCTTACCGGTCGTGAGTCGCTTGGCCGCGCCGAGCAACATCAGGCCGTGGCCGCAACCGACGTCCAAGACCTGCTCGTCACCGCGCCATGGGATCGCGTCGAGAATTCGGTCGCGAAACCGTCGTTTGCCGACGCGACTGCCCCAGATCATGAGGGCCGCAGTCAACAACAGGGCCAGCCCGGGCGCCCAAAAAGAGATCTGCAAATATCGCAGCCAACCCCACGAACCGCCGGCCGCGACTGTCCCCGAGAGCATGCCGAGCAGAACGAGGACGGCCCCGATCAGGCTCAGGTTGCGGACAACGCCGGGGGCGTCGAGGCCATAGTTGGGCCGCGAGGGCGCGCTCATCGGCGGGCATCGTAACAGAGAACGATCCGGAGTCAATTCACCGGCCGAGATGCCGTTCGGCCATTTCAATCAGTTCGCGGACCCGCCATGTATGCCGGCTGAGCGCGAGGGTTCCGTCCGATTGCAGCCACTGACGGACCTTCTTCTCCGCGGCGACAGCGGTCGAATGGTTGCGGCCGCCGAAGTACTGGCCGATTTCCCCGTACGACGCGGCCGTGAGTTTACGGGCCAGGAACACCGCGAGCATCCGCGGGTGGCTGACGGACCAGGCCCGGGCCTTCGATTGCAGCGTCCCCTGCGGCAGTCGGAGCACCTGACAGACGGCCGCGTCCACGTCTTCGAGCCGAACGACGCGGGCGGCATGTCGCAGCAGGTCGCCCAGGGCCTCCCGAGCCAACGAAATGTCGATCGGTTTGCCGGTCACCCGCGCGTAATGTCGTAGGCTGTGCAGCGAGCCTTCCAATTCGCGGACATTGCCGCGAAGTTGTTGCGCAAGGAATGTGAGGACGTCTTCGCCGATCAGCGGGCTCGCCTTGGCGGCCTTCGCCCGCAACAGGTCGAGCCGCGTCGTTTCGTCCGGGGGTTGCAAGCCCCACACCACCCCGCCGAGGAGCCGGTCTGCCAACTCGGGCACGAAGTCCTCGGTCAGCCGCGGATGGCAGTCGCAGGTAACCACCAGTTGCCGCCCGTCCGCGAGCAGCGCATCAAATGTGTGGAGGAACTCTTCCTGCGTCGCTTTCTTGCTCGCGAGGAAGTGCATGTCGTCGAGCAGCAGCACGTCGACTTCGCGGAAGTGTTTGCGGAATGCGGCGAGCTTGGTGGCCCGCATCGCCTGCACAAAACGGTTCGTGAAGTCCTCGGCAGTGATGTAAACGACGCGGGCGTCGGTGTACTGTTTCCGCAGTCCGGCAAATACTCCCTCCAAGAGGTGCGTCTTTCCGGTGCCGACCGGGCCGTGGATGACCAGCGGGTTGGGCCCCTGCCCCGGCGCCTCGACGACGCTTTGCGAAGCCGCGAAGGCCACGCGGTTGCACGACCCGACCACGAATTCGGCGAGGTGGTGCCAGCGGCGCCCGGTCGCCGCGGCGCGGGGCCGTGATGTCGGGTTTCTGTGCGGCTCAAACAGCCCCGGCGCCGTCCCAGGAGCATAGCGCGGCGCGGGCATCGGCGCCTCCGGCAATACCGGCGGGGCGTCATTCGCATCGGGAGTTGCGCGATCCCCTGTCTCCGGGCTTTGCGGCGGAGTAGACGGAGGTAGGCGCTCTGGGGCCTGTAGTCCCGCGATGCCGGCGGCGGGCGGGACAGCTGCCGCCGCCTGTTCGGCTCGCGCTTCTCGAAACAGCCGCGGGTCGATCGAAAACCTGACGTCGACCTCTCTCCCCGCCACTTCGGTCGCGGCGGCGAGAATCGGCCCGCGGAACTTCTTCTGTAAGTACTCTTGCGCGTAAAGGTTAGGAACGCCTACCGTCAGCAGGTCGCCGCTGAGGCGGAAGCGCGTCCGCAACGCAAACCAGAGTTGGTACCGGGAATCCCCGATCCGCTGGATGATTGCGCGCTCCAGCGCAGAAATGGAAAAACGAATCGTCGCGGCGACCGTCATGAAAGCGCCATCCGAAGCTGCAGTCGTAGGGTCGCCCAAAACGTTCCGGCGGCCGCCTCCAAGCGGGCGCACGGCTGCGACAGCTTGCCGGGTTTGGGGTAGGGCTTACTATGCCCACAACCCCCTCCGGGTGGGAGATGTTATCGGGCATGAATTGGGTGTTAGCCGGCGTTGCGGTCGGCAGGACCATCACTGCCCGCGCGATCGCTATTACCGTCACGATCGATCGAGTCACCGCCGTCTGTATGATCGAACCTGCTTCACTTAGGCAGCTGATAACCGGCCGACAGGGCTTCCTCGAGCACCATGTACGGCAACAGCGACATCCCCAGTCGCGAATATGTCGCTTGAGCTGCGGTGTTTTCCCGTTCGACGTACAGACGAATGCCGATGACATTCCCCGCCGCCGTCGCACGTGATCGAACGTGCTGGTAGAGAGCACGAAAGATACCTTTGCCGCGGTGGCCGTCGCGGACATAGACGCTCTGAATCCACCAGAACCAGCCGTTGCGCCAGTCGCTCCATTCGAGGGTCACCTGCAGTTGGCCGACGACGTCTTCACCATCGCAGGCCAAATAGTACGGCCCTTTTGTTATTGGATCGGCGATGGCAGCGGCGACGCCGGCAGAGACGGTCGCCGGGTCGAGCCTCTTATGCTCAGTTTCGCGGGCGAGTCGGCGGTTGTAGTCGACGATGACCGGCACGTCCGCCGGCGTGGCGGTTCGGATCGTCAGGGGCATGGTTGCCTCGCAAAGTGAAGGTTTCTAGCCTGTTATACAGACCACGCTTGAGGCGAGCCTGTGATCGACCTGAGAGCATATATCCGCAACATCCCCGACTTTCCCAAACCGGGGATTCAGTTCAAGGACATTACGCCGCTCTTGGCCGATCCGATCGCCTTCCGGCACGCGATCGACCGGCTGGCGGTACACTACGACGGCCTGCCCATTGACGCGGTCGCCGCCGCGGAGGCTCGCGGATTTCTCTTCGCCGCCCCGCTGGCGATGAAACTCCTCAAGCCGTTCGTGCCGCTGCGAAAACCGGGCAAGTTGCCCTACCGCACGCTCCGCCACAAGTACGAACTCGAATACGGCAGCGCCGAACTGCACATGCACTCCGACGGTATCGTCCCGGGCGCCCGCGTGTTACTAGTAGACGACCTGCTCGCAACCGGCGGGACGATGCACGCGGGTGGACAACTGATCACGAACGCTGGCGGTCATATCGCCGGCTTCGCGTTCCTGGTCGAGTTGGAGTTCCTCAAGGGTCGGGAGAAACTCAAGCCCGCCGAAGTGTTTAGTTTGATCACCTACTAGCGAACCCACCTCTCGTAATGGACATCGATTTCGACAAGAGCGGCGGTCTGGTACCGGCGGTCGCGCAGGACGCGGCGACGGGCCAGGTGCTCATGCTCGCGTGGATGAACCGCGACGCGTACGAAGAAACGCTGCGAACCGGCCGGGCCGTCTACTACTCGCGCAGCCGAGGCAAGTTGTGGCGCAAAGGCGAAGAGAGCGGCCACGTGCAGGAGGTCCGTGGCGTCTACATCGACTGTGACGCCGATACGATCCTGCTCAAGGTCCATCAGGTCGGTGGCGCCGCTTGTCACGAAGGTTATGCGAGCTGCTTTTTTCGCGAAGTGAAGCCGGACGGGCTCAAGGTTATCGCCGAGAAAGTGTTCGATCCCAAGGCCGTGTACAAGAAATGACCACGCCCGTACTCAAACTCGGTCTCCCCGCCGGTAGTCTGCAGGAGGCGACGGCCGACCTGTTCCGCAAGGCCGGCTACAAGATCACCTTCGCCAGCCGATCGTACTACCCCCAGATCGACGACCCGGAGATCGAGTGCACGCTCGTGCGGGCGCAGGAGATGCCGCGCTACGTCGCCGACGGGTCGTTCGACTGCGGCCTGACCGGTTACGATTGGGTGCTCGAAAACAACGTCGAGGTCGCTGAGCTCGCAGAGCTGGTCTTCTCCAAGGTGAGTCGCCGGCCGGTGAAGTGGGTGCTCGCGGTGCCCAACGATTCGACTGTGAAGACGATTCAAGACCTCAATGGCAAACGGATCGCAACGGAGGTCGTCAATCTGACGCGACGTTGGCTGGCTGAGCGCGGCGTCGAGGCGCATGTCGAGTTCAGTTGGGGGGCCACCGAGGTCAAGCCGCCGACGTTGGCGGACGCGATCGTCGAAGTGACCGAAACCGGCAGTTCACTCAAAGCGAACAATCTGCGAATCGTCGCCGAACTGATGCAAAGTACGACCCGCTTCATCGCCAACCCGAAAGCGGCGGCCAACCCCTGGAAGAAGCGGAAGATGGATGATCTGGTGCTCATGCTCCGCGGGGCGATGGCGGCGGAGGGCAAGGTAGGGCTGACGATGAACGTTACGACTGAGAACCTGCCGGCCGTGCTGAAAGTCCTGCCGTCAGAAAACCCGACCATCTCGTCGCTGGCGGACGGCAAGGGCGTGGACGTGTTCGTGGTCATCGACGAGCACATCGTCCGCCGGATCGTGCCGCAACTCAAGCAAGCCGGGGCGTACGCGATCGTCGAATACGCGCTGACCAAGATCATCGACTAGACCAGCCCCGAAGGGGCCCGACAGAATAGCCCGGGGCAACGCCCCAGGTTAGGATCAGTCAAAGGCGCAAGCCCTGAAAGGGCGCAACAGCGGGGCGTTAAACCGCGTTGCGCCCTTTCAGGGCTTGCCAGCTTTTTTGGGACCATAGGTACCCGGGGCGTTGCCCCGGGCTGGTTTGTTGCGCCCCCTCGGGGCAGAGCTTCCAAGGTGCCGTCACGGCCGATTCATGCGGGTTTTCCGGCTTCCAGGGACCGATGGGACGTTTCCCGACATCGATGCCTTCAAGATCCCCCGAAAAACCAGCCGTTACGGCACCTTGGAAGCCCTGCCCCTTCGGGGCTAATTCCGGATCCGCAGCAGCCACGTCCAGCGGTCCGGCGTGACCGTCTGGCGACCGAGAAAGCACGGTTCGTCGGCCTCAAGCGCCAGCCCGAGTGAAAATTGCCGGTCACCCGCTCGCACCGGTCCCGCGGCGAGCACCCACCGCGACGCGCTGTCCGGCGCGTCCGGCGTCCAAACCAGCGCGTGGAATTTCGGCGCGAAGCCCGCGCGACTCACCTGCGCCGGCCAGAGTTTGACGAGCGCCCCTTCGTCACGGACGACCGCGCCGAGTCCGGGAAGCACGCGGTCGAAGAGCGTCGTCGGGTCGTCGGGCAGCGCGTGCGCTCGCCCCTGGCCGAGCGGGGCCAGCACGACGAGCCGCACTCGGGCCGGCACGCCCTCGACGAGCAGCCGCCGCGACGACGTGGGCGGCGTGACCGTCGGCAGTCGAGTCACATCGACGCGGAGGTGTTCTTCGCCCGGCAAGGGAGCGGACCGTCGCCCGAACAGCGGCCGGAGGATCAACCGGTCGAAGATCGCCCACAGCAGCAAGAGCAGGACCACCGCGGATACCGCGACGATCGCCCACCCGTACTCGCGGGCCGAGTCCGGCAGCAGGTTGAAGAACGACTCCCACCAGGACTGCGGCGCCATCGTTGTGTCCCTCCTTATAATGCCACCGGACCTGTGTCATCAGACCCGGAGAGGCCGCATGTTCGCCGCGCTCGCCGTCCTCGCCTTCGTCGCCGACCCCGCCGACCCCGCCGACTGGCAGCAACAAGAATCACGATACCTGAAAAACGTCCGGCAGGTGACGTCCGATTACGTCCGCGCCGGTGAAGGCTACTTCTCCCCGGACGGAACGAAGATCATCTTCCAGGCCGAGGAGAAAGGCACCGGCAACCCGTTCTACCAGATCTTCGTGCAGGACCTGGCGACCGGCCGGGCCGTCCGCGTCAGCCCCGGCGTCGGCAAGACGACCTGCGCCTATTTTCGCCCTGACGGCCAAAAAATCATCTT
Organism: Gemmataceae bacterium; assembly: GCA_035494815.1. Taxonomy (GTDB): domain Bacteria; phylum Planctomycetota; class Planctomycetia; order Gemmatales; family Gemmataceae; genus DATJGQ01. Next base: position 830 of record DATJGQ010000704.1, on the reverse strand, counting down.
CGCGTCGAGCCATCTCGACCCGGCCGCCAAATCGCACTACGCCCCCGAGTACCGGCAGCGCGAGGAGGACCAAAAGGCCGGCACCCGCCGCCGCTACACGTGGGACTTCGACGAACACATGGACATCTTTGAGGCGAACCTTGACGGCACCGGCCTCAAGCGGCTGACCGACGCGAAAGGCTACGACGCCGAGGGCTCGTATTCGGCGGACGGCAAGTTCATCGTTTTCGCGTCGGAGCGCGACCGCCGGCCGGATCAGAAGGACCGCAACGTCGAGCTGTACATCATGAACGCGGACGGGTCGCACGTCCGCAAGCTGACGAACGCCCCGAACTGCTACAACGGCGGACCGTTCTTTTCGCCCGACGGCAAACGGGTCGTTTTCCGGAGTGACCGCAAAGAGAAGGACCGGCTGCAACTTTACGTGATCAACGCCGACGGCACCGGCGAACGCGCTCTCACCGACAAACCAACCTGGGTCTGCTGGGGCCCGTACTGGCACCCGGACGGAAAGCACATCGTTTATGCGGGCGCCGACCACGGGACCGGCGGTCGCCCGAATTACGACCTGTACTGGATGAACGTGGATTCGGGCAAAGAGAAAGAGACACGGCTGACGTACGCGCCGGGGGCGGACGTGCTGCCGGTGTTCAGTCCGGACGGCAAGCGGCTGATGTGGACGTCGACGCGGGACGGGCGGTCGCCGTCGCAGCTTTACATATCCGACTTCATGCCGCCGGAAGATTAAGGCATTCACCACAAAGGGCACAAAGGATCCACAAAGAAGACACAAAGGTGCAAGATGCCTTTGTGTCTTCTTTGTGGAATCC
>DATJGQ010000703.1:0-2591 GCA_035494815.1 Gemmataceae bacterium | reverse complement strand
ACACCTCGCGCTCGTAGAGGATTGGGATCGAGTGCTTGCCCGTGTGCGACACACGATTCAGTTTCGGGTCAGGCGAGGTCGGCTCTACCCCCCCGCCATCGTACGACCGCCAACTCAGGCCGAGGTCGCGGACCATCTGGTGATCCATCTCGGGGCTGCGGCCGTAGGTGGTGAGGTAATTGCCGATCATCGTGCTGTCGGCGCCGGCGAAGAAGATCCAGCTCTGCAGGTCGCGGAGGACCTTCTCCCGGCCGCCCGCAACTTTCAGCTCGGCCGTCGGGAGGACGAAGCGACTGATAGCGATGATCTTCAAACACTCCATCGGCGGGAGCTGCGGCTGGTCTTCCAGCGGCGTGCCGTGAATCGCGTTGAGGAAGTTGATCGGCATGACGTCGACCCCCAGCTCGCGCAGCGTGAACATCATGTCGAGCCGGTCGGTCCAGTCCTCGCCCATGCCGAAGATCCCGCCGCTGCACAGGGACAGGCCGGCCGCCTTGGCGACCTTCAGCGTGTTGACGCGCTCGGAAAACGGGTGGGTCGAGACGATGTTCGGATAGTGCCGCTCGGACGTCTCGATGTTGTGGTTGATCCGACGGATGCCGCAGTCGTAGAGGAACTTGGCCGTCTCGGGCGTGAGGGCGCCGAGCGTCGCGCACGCGCGGGTTTTTCCCTCGGTGGCGATCTTCATCATGATCGGCTTGAGCCATTCCTCCAACTCGCGGCGGGTCGGGCCGCGGCCGGAGTTGACGATGCCGAAGCTGTCGGCGCCGACCGTCGCCGCGTGCCAGGCGCTCTCGAGCACCTGCTGGTCGGTCAGTTTCGACTGGTCCTTGGCGGGGCCGTCGTGGTGCTCGGACTGGGCGCAGAACTTACAGTCCTCGCTGCACCCGCCGACCTTGGCGGCGACGATGGCGCAGAACTTCACGTCGCGCCCGACGCGGGCAATGCGGATCTTGTTGGCCCAGTAGAACAGGTCGTAGACGTCGTCGCCGCTGACGCGGGCGAGGAACTCGGCGTCATTCCGGTCGGTCAGGCCGCCGGCGAGCACGTGTTGGGCGATTTGCGCGACGCGTGCGAGCACGCGGACCTCCTTCGGGACACGAACGACTTCTAATCAGCAAAGCGGCAAACGGACGCCTATTTGCCGCCGCCCGCGGGCATTTCGGCTTCGCGGAAGGCGCTTTCGACGTCGGCGACGGTCATGAGCTTCAGCCCGCCGCGGGTCTGGACGGTGAAGACGGCCATCTTGCCGCTGTTATGGTCGAGCAGGTAGAGGGCGTCGCCGCCGGCCTGGGAGCGGCAGGTGACCGCCTGCATCTGGTCATTGCTGACGGCTTCGATCGCCACGGCAGGGCGCGGGGCGAAGATGTTGGCGATGAGCAAAGCGACCGCGGTGAGCGTCAGGATGCCAATCGAATAAGTCTTGCTGTCCATGGTTGGGTCCTCAGATCGTTGAGGCGTTGGTCGTTCGACAGAGACGCCGGTGCATAAGCGGTCAATCGGCGTCGTGGATCACTTCCGAGCGCCCGTCTTGTTGGCGGGGGCGCCGCGGCCGTTATTCGGGCCGCCGGCGGGCGCGGCGCGGTCGTTGAAGACGCGCTCGAGGTCCTGCGGCGGGAGCACGTCGAGCCCGTTGCCCTTGTTGTTCAGCGAGACGGCGGCGAGGCGGCGGTTGGCGGTGTCGACGAGGTACACGACCGCGCTGCTCCCGCCGGGCTGTTCGCCGGGGATCAGCATCACCTCCGGCCGACGCCCCCCGCCGGCAGCGGCGCGCTGCGCCATCGCCGTGTTTCCGTTGACGTACGGCATCACCAGTGCGGCGAGCAAGACGACATTGATGGCGACTAGCGCCCACAGGAGCGTCCGCTTCATCTGTTGCCTCCTCAAGAGTTGAGTTCCGGTCAGTCGGTCGGTCGGTCGGTCGGACGCGTGAAGCGCGATTCAGGTGAGGCTCACGCGGGTCAATTCAACGGTGCGTGCGAGCGTGCGCGCGAACGGCTGCGTCAATCCAAGTGGGTTCGCTTCGCGTCCTTGAACAGCCCGAGTAGAGCGATCAGGCAAAGGATCGTGAAACCCACCCACGTCATCGCCGAGTTGCTCTCTTCGATCGTCACCTTGTCGGTTCCGTAGCCCTCGAAGCGGGCGTCGGTCGGGATCTCGAGTTCCTGCGCGAACGCGCGCGACGACGGCGACGGTGCGAGCGGCACGCCGGCCCACGCGAGCAGGCAGAGCAGCGGCACGATCCACTTACGAAGGGAGCGACGGCGGGCTGTCAGCATGACAGATCATAACCAGCTTTCGATCGGACGGGCAAGGCTGCGGAAGTCTTCCGCGGCCAGGGCCACGGTCTCCCACTTGGCCGAGCGGCGGCGCATGTGGTCGCGGTATTCGGCCAAGTCGACCCCCATCATCTGGTACCAACGCCCGCGGAACAGGAACATGCCCGGTTCCTCGGCGAGCGGTGGGTCGATCCAGTAGATAAACGTCAGGATCGCCTTGTAGCCTTCGCCAAACACCTGCTGCCACTGCATCAGATCGATGACGTCCTGCTCAGTGGTCCAGGTCTCAAAGCCGCGGCGCGTGCCCCGGTT
>DATJGQ010000702.1:0-2181 GCA_035494815.1 Gemmataceae bacterium | reverse complement strand
GCCCAGCCCGAGGCCGGTGATGAACCCTGCTCCCGGTACGCGCTGTATCCTGCGGACGGCCTGCAACGCTGGTTTCGTGCGCTGGAGCTGACCGGTCGCGATCTCGAGGAGGTCGTCGGCCGAACGCCGTGGCTGCTTCGGACTTTCGGAGACGTCCGAGTCGAAAAACTGATGGTGCCGTCCGACCCGGCGGATGGACGGGTGCTCGACGCCATGATGGGACGTCAGGGGGCGGGCAACGCAGGCTTCATTGTCGGATTCAAGTCCGTCGACCATGCGCCGGCCCTGATCGTCGGCCGGCGTATCTCCTGGGCTATTCCGTCTCGCCATGCCCCCGACGTCGTGGCCGAGGCGGTGGCCATGTTTCCGAGCGGCCGCCGCCACATGCTCGAAGCGACGGTCTGGGGCTCGTATAACGTCGACGCGATCACGAATATCGTCGTCGGCGCCGGCTGGTTCTCCTACGGCCAGAGCGTCGATGTCATGGCCGGTGTCGATCTACGGATCGGGCGCTTTCGCGTCCGTCCGACCTGGCGGGTGCGCGAACACGTGTTCGATTCACGGTTGACGATGACCTTTTGAAGTGATCACGACGCTCCCGCGACGGCACTCCCCCAACAACTGAGCAGCGTCTGCGGACGGCCTTTCCAATCGGCCGAGTTTCCGTTGCATGCGCAGCTCAGGTTACCTGCCGTAACATCAACCGGCGGTCCTTCCCCCGATCGCTAACCGCGCAACGGCTTTGGCCGGGCTGGTTGATGGCCCAAAGCACAGAGACTCGGCGTTTGCCCTTGATCGTCACGTGCGCCCGGAAGGTGGAGAACGGCTTGCATTCCTTCCACGAAATTCGACCTCAACTGGCTGGAGAAGCGTCATGAAACATCTTCTGATAACCGCGCTGCTGCTGTCGTCGGCTTCGTCGTTCGCTCGTGCGCAAGACATCCCCGCTCCGTACCAACAGGTGCTCACGGCGCTTGGCCGGCAGGGCGACTTCAAAGACAACGTGCTCAAGGTCAACATTCCGCGAAACGATGTGACCGTTACGGTCGCCAACGTCAAGACACCAACGCCGTTCGGCTTCGGGGGGTGGATCGCGATGACGAAGGGCTCCGGTGGAATGGACGTGATGATGGGCGACCTCGTGCTGCTTCAGGATGAGGTCAACCCAGTGATGTCGGCCCTGCTGGCCAATGGATTGGAAGTGACGGCCCTGCACAACCACTTCTTCTGGGACGAGCCGCGAATGTATTACATGCACGTGCACGGGCACGGGACGCCCGCCGAGCTGGCTCGCAAGGCGAAACCGGCGCTGGACCTGATTGGCCGTGCGCCCGCAACGTCGTCTCCAGCGCCTGCGCCGGCGGCAGCCGCTCCTGCGTTGAACACGGCCGCCCTGACCAGCATCGTCGGCGCTCCCGGCGAGCAAACGGGGGCGGTCTACAAGATCACGATCGGCCGTGGCGACCTGAACCTGACCGAAATGGGCGCCCCGATCAACGCCAGGATGGGACTGAACACCTGGGCGGCGTTCGTCGGCACGAATGCTGACGCCGCAATCGCCGGGGACGTCGCGATGCTCGCCGGCGAAGTGACGCCAGTCCTCAAGGCCTTGCGCCAGAACGGCCTCAGCGTCGTCGCGATCCATCACCACATGACCGACACGAGTCCGACGATCTTCTTCCTGCACTACTGGGGCACCGGGCCCGCAGACAAACTTGCCAAGGGGTTCAAGGCCGCTCTCGACCAGATCGGTCACTCGAAATGACAGTCAGGAAACATGCGATCCCGGCGTGGCGCGCGAAGCGACACCAGGAGCGGACCGTCCACTAGATGAATTATTGAGGGCAGGGGAGGAGGGAACGGAACCGGTGCTACCCGGCGAAATACCCGCTTCGCGCTTTCACGACCGTCGACGGACGTCTCACCCGGACGTCGAGGCGGCGCCACTCGCGGCCGTTGGCGGCTTCGATGGCGATCACGTATTGCTGGCGCAGCCCGTCAATCAGAGTGGACGCCGCGACGACTGTCTCCACCAAGGTGCTCGCGAACACGAGCTGTCCACCTGTCCACTCCGCCAGGTCGCGCAGGTCCGCCGCGTCCGAGGGCGTCGAACGTTCCGAGGCTTCCAACATGACCCGGTGATCCAGCGACGGCACGGTCGCGACCACGAAGACCGGCACA
>DATJGQ010000701.1:0-7091 GCA_035494815.1 Gemmataceae bacterium | reverse complement strand
CAGCGTGATCCGGCGAAATCCTTTCAACTCCATTACCGGCCGGGTCGCTCGGCTGACCTCCGCGCGGATGTAAAGCTGAACGACCTCGTCGCCCGCACGAGTCCCGGTGTTGGCAACCTCGACAGACACCTTGGCCCGCCCGTCCGGCCGGATCCGCGCCGGCGCAACGGTCGGTGTCGAATAGGTGAACGTCGTGTACGACAGGCCGTGGCCAAATGCGAAGAGCGGCTTATTGGAATCGAAGAGGTAGCCGCGTAGCGCCGTGGGCTTGTGGTTGTAGAAGAGCGGCAACTGCCCGACGCTGCGGGGGAAGCTGACCGGGAGCTTGCCGCCCGGGTTGACGTCCCCGAAGAGCACTTCGGCAACCGCCGTGCCGCCCTCCTGTCCGAGGTACCAACCCTCGACGATGGCCGGGGCGCGCTCCGCCAACTCGGTGATCGCCGGCGGACGGCCGTTGATCAGCATGAGGACGGTGGGAGTTCCTGTGTCGAGGATGGCCCGCGCCAACTCCTCCTGCATGCCCGGCAGCCGCAGGTCCGCCCGATCGCCGAGGTGGTTCTCGGCGTACGCCTCCCGCGCGGTTTGTTCATTGTCGCCCACGACCACGATGGCCACATCGCTGTCCTTCGCGAGCGCCACCGCGTCGGCGATGTGGAGGCGGTTGGCGGCGGGATCGGCGGGCACGACCCGGTCCGCCGACGCCCGCGGTCGGGAGCGGGTCCCGCCGATGAGCGGCTGCGGGCCGCGGGTGAAGACCGAGTCCTCGGTGATCCGCACCCCCTCCGCGTACTTGACGGTGGCACCTTCCCCGAGCCGTTTCTGAATACCCGCCAGGATGCTGACCGAGTGCCGCGGCACGCCGGCGTAGCCGCCCAGCATGACCTCGGCCGCGTGCGGGCCGATCACCGCTAGCCGGCGAACCTTCTCGGCGCTCAGCGGGAGCAAGCCACCTTTGTTCTGAAGGAGGACGATCGCCTGCCGGGCGGCGTCCAGGGCCAAGGGCCGGGTCGCTGATGAACCGGAGATTTCGTCGGCACGATCCGCGTCCACGTAGGGTCTCTCGAACAAGCCGAGCTCGAACTTGTCGCGCAGGAGCCGCCGCACGGCGTCGTTAATCGCGGCCTCGGACACCGCCCCTTGCCGAACCTGCGCGACCAGCGTGTGATACGTCTCCACGTCCGGCAACTCGACGTCTACGGTCGCGGCCAGGGCCTGGCGGGCGGCGTCGGCGGCGTCGTTCGCCACGCGGTGCCGGCCGACGAGCTGACTGATCGCCTGCCAGTCGGAGACGATCGTGCCGTCGAAGCCCCACTCCTTCCGCAGGACGTCGTGGAGCATCCAGCGGTTGGCGTGTGAGGGGATGCCGTCAAGTTCGTTGTAGGACGGCATCAGGCTGCGCGCGTGCCCCCGCTTGACCGCCACCTCGAACGGGGGAAAGAGAAACTCGCGCAACGTCCGCTCGCCGAAACTCGCCGGGCCGACGTTCGTGCCGGACTCCGGTTGGCCGTGCCCGGTCATGTGTTTGAGCGTGGCGATCACGCGGTCGGCCGGGATCGTCGTGCCGCCGCCTTGAAAGCCGCGAACCGCCGCGAGGCCCATACGCGACACGAGGTACGGGTCCTCGCCGAAGGTTTCCTCGAACCGGCCCCAGCGGGGGTCGCGGGCCACGTCCACGACCGGCGCGAGCACCTGCTGCGAGCCGCGGGCACGCACCTCGCGCGCGACCGCGGCGAAGGCGCGCTCGACCAATTCGGGGTTCCAGGTGCTCGCCAGGGCGATCGACTGCGGGAAGCTGGTCGCCTCGGCCCCCATCAGGCCGTGCAATGCCTCGTCGTGGAAGATGACAGGGATGCCGAGGCGGGTGTTCTCCTTCGCCCATTTCTGAATGGCGTTGGTGAACTCCGCCTGCGCCCGCGCCCCGTGGCCGTCGCTCGGCCGCTCGATCCGTCCGATGCCGACGCGGAACCACTCCGGCGCCCGCGCGGGGTCGAACCGGCCCTGGGCGTCGCTGATCTGCCGCTTGGCGTTCCAGAGGCACAACATCTGGGCGATTTTCTCTTCGAGCGTCATCCGCGCCAGGAGGTCGTCCACCCGCCGCGCCGTCGGCAGGGCGCGGTTCTGGTAGTCCGGCCGAGCCGGCTGCGTCGGCGGCTGCGCGAATGCGGTCGGTAACAGAGCCCCGAGCACCATCAGACTCGAAGTGCGGTGGCGTCCCATTATGTCCTCACGGGCGCGATCATGAAGGCTTCCCGAGTCCGAGGGATAACGCGACGAGTGTACTGCCCTGCGAGTGCGCGGGCCAGCGTCCGGCGACGCGATGCCGAACCTTCACCTGCCTCTTCATGGACGGCGCGAGCACGGCGGACGGCGAGGACCCGGGCACGACGGCGGTGACTTTGAGGGTTATTCCAACCGACCGCCGCCTGTGGAGCAGATTTCCGCGCATGACGAGAAAAACCCGATCACTCGACACAACCGAACAAATTGGCAGGGACTTTTGTCTCTTCGCCAAAGGGGGCACCAAAATGGCGCCAACATTCCGTGGAGTTTGTCGACCGGCCCTGGCGGGAATTTCGCTGTTGGCGCTGATCCACTGCGGCCGGGGAGATGACTGCGTGGGGCCGGATAGCCGAGGCATCTATGTCGGCGTGTTCGGTGGCGGCGGCGTTTCCAGCATCCCTCACGTCAGCCAGGTCGGCACCGCCCTGTTCCCCGAGAGCCGTGGCGGCCCGTTAGCGGTCAACGCCACCGGCAATAGCGGAAACCACGGGGTCGGGCTCGTCGGTCTACAGATCGGCCACGAATGGTCGGGGTGCTCGTTCGGCGCCGTCTGCAATAGTTGGAGCTTGCTGCCAGCGGCCGAGATGGAAGCGTATTATCTGGCCGGGACCCAACGCGCCGATCTCAGCAACCCGACCCCGCGCCTGCCCGCACACGATTTCTTGGACACCTTCCCGATGAACAATGCGGTCTTTCTGACCAACCTGGTTCTCAGCGTCCAGACCCCTTATGGTGGTCTGACGCCCTATGTCGGCGGCGGCATCGGTGCGGCAGCCGTCACCATTAGCGGCGCGGATTCCCTTCAGGTCAGCCCGGCGGAAGCCGGCGTCAACCACTTCAACTCCGGCCCCGACTCGTCCAACTGGGGCTTCGCGGCGCAAGCGAAGACCGGCGTTCGCTTCCCACTTTCCGACCGCTGCTGGATCTTCGCCGAATACCGCTACCTTTACGTCAGTTCCACGACCTACACGTTCGGCTCGACCCAGTATCCGACCCACGTTCCGACGACGCCGTGGACCGTCCATTTCGGAGATATGTCCAACCATATGGGCGTCGGCGGCATCGGGTTTAGTTTCTAGGGGCGGTTCCCTAGAGGTCGTCGAGGATCTCGTCGTCCTCGTCCCAGTTTTCCAGTGCCAGTTCATCCGCCTCGTCGCGGGTGAGCAGATCCGCGCCCGACCCGGACTCACTTCTCGGCGTCACGAAGCCGAAATGACCCGGACCGCAAGTGCGGTTCAGGATTGCCAGGATCTGCCGGCACCGCCCGGGCGTATCGTTGGGGCCGGCGAAGAAGCAAGGCTTGCCGTCCAGGCCGAACTCGAACTCGGCCGTGCCGTCCGCGGGATTGACATCCCCGAACAGGACGATCGCCTCAGCAAAGTCCGGGTGCGGGGCGAGGCCGATGCCGCGTGCGTAGGCGACGGCCTCGTGCAACAGTTTACGGGCGTCGGCGGGGGCAACGTCCCGGCCCCGCATTCTCCTGCCCACTTCCTCGACAAACCGGCCGACGTACTCCGTGCCACGGCAGATCTCGCCGAAGGCATCCTTGACGCCCAGGCAGTACCGGTCCACGAGAAAGCCGGCGACCGCGACTCGTCCGTCCGGCAATTCGCGGCTGAGCATGACAAAACCGATCCCTTCCTCCCACAGGCTCTCGGTGATCCAGCAGTGGAGGACCGGAGATTGGCAGGCCGCGGCCAGTCGTTCCGCGAGTCCGAGGCTCTGCCGCCGGACCAGGACCTGCTTCTTTTCTTTCCGCTTTCGGGATCGGCGTTCCTGTTTCTTCTGCCGTTTCCGCGCGTCGGCTGCCATGACGACCTCCTTGCGGTTGCTCAGGACTTGGACGACATTCTAGCGGAGAAATCGGGGGTGGCCCCGGGGGCGGATGTGCATTCACCTGTGACGCGCGCCGCAGTCTCCGCCGCCCGGGGGGACGCCGCCACGTGTCGATATGCACAGGTTCCCGTTGCATCCAGCCGTTCGCGAGCGTCGTCACGCATTGTTCGCAAGCTCCCCGTCTTGTAAGACGTTGATAACCGATCCGGCGATCGTCGATTGTTTGACACGCCGGGTCCTTGTAGGAGGCTCTCATGTCCCGCCGATCGTCGTTCACCGTCGCGGTCTGCTGCCTGGCTCTGGCGTCCGCCGGCCGTGCCGCGGAGCCGCGTGCGGTGCCGGAGTACGACGCGCGGACGTTCTACGCGACCACGTCCTACGCCGGGGCGTCGTTCTCCGCGGACGAGTCGAAGATCCTGTTCAGCTCCGACGCGACCGGCGTGTTCAACGCCTATAGCGTCCCGGTCGCGGGCGGCGAACCGACGCGACTCACGAACTCGACGACGAACGCGATCGGGGCCGTCAGCTACTTTCCGCACGACGACCGCGTCCTTGTGACGCAGGACGAGGGCGGCAACGAACTCAACCACCTCTACGTCCGGGAGACCGATGGCTCCCTCCGGGACCTCACGCCCGGCAAAGGACTCAAGGCGAGCTTCGAGACCTGGGCGGGCGACCTGGCCCACTTCTACGTCACGACCAACGAACGCGACAACAAATACTTCGACCTGTACCGCTACGACGCGAAATCCTATGACCGCACGCTCGTGTTCAAGAACACCGACGGGTTCGGCCAGATCGCCGTGAGTCGCGACGGCCAGCGCGTGGCGCTCGTGAAGGTCCGCTCGAATACCGACAACGACCTCTTCCTCTGGGACCCGGCGAAGCCCGACAAGGAACCGGTGAAGATCACCGCCCACCAGGGCGAGGTCGAGCACGGCATCCACGGGTTCGGTCCGGACTCCAGGCACTTGTATTTCTCCAGCAACGAGGGCGGCGAATACACCCGTGCGTGGTCCTACGACCTGGCGACCAAGGATCGAAAAGTAGTCGCCGAGGACAAGTGGGACGTGATGTCGCTCGGGTTCTCTTGGAACGGCCGGTACCGCACGGTCGGCGTCAACGCGGACGCCCGCAGCGTCGTGACTGTTACAGACACTCGGAGCGGCAAACCGGTGAAGCTGCCGGACGTGGGCACCGCGAACTTCGTCGGCGGCACGTTCGCCCGGAGCGAAAACGTGCTCGCCTATTATGTCGCCGGCGACACGTCGCCCGCCGACTTGCACGTGCTCGATCTGCGGACCGGGCAGCACCGTAAGCTCACTTCGGCCCTCAACCCGAAAGTGAAGCCGGAGCACCTCGTCGCCGCGAGTGTGGTCCGCTACCCGAGCTTCGACAAGCTGCCGATCCCGGCCCTGCTTTACAAGCCGCACGGCGCGACGGCGAATCACAAGGTCCCCGCTCTCGTGTGGGTCCACGGCGGCCCCGGCGGACAGTCGCGCGTCGGCTACACGCCCGACATCCAGTTCCTGGTCAACCACGGGTACGCGGTGCTGGCCGTCAACAACCGCGGCAGCAGCGGCTACGGCAAGACGTTCTTCCACATGGACGACCGCAAGCACGGCGACGTGGACCTGAAAGATTGTGTCTTCGCCCGCCGCTACCTCGAGTCGCTGGACTGGGTGGACCGGGCCCGCGTCGGCATCATCGGCGGCAGCTACGGCGGCTACATGACGTGCGCCGCGCTCGCGTTCGAGCCGGACGCGTTCGACGTCGGGGTCGACATCTTCGGCGTGACCAACTGGGTGCGGACGCTGTCGAGTATCCCGCCGTGGTGGGCCTCCGCCCGCGACTCGCTCTACGCCGAACTGGGCGACCCGGCGACCGACGGCGAACGCCTCCGGCGAATCTCCCCGCTCTTCCACGCCAAGAACATCAAGAAGCCGCTCCTGGTCATTCAGGGGAAGAATGACCCGCGGGTGCTGCAAGTGGAGAGCGACGAAATGGTCTCCGCGGTCCGGGGCAACGGCGTGCCCGTCGAGTACATCGTCTTCGCGGACGAGGGCCACGGCTTCCGCCGCAAGGAGAACCGCATCACCGCCGCGGAGGCGTACCGGAAGTTCCTCGACAAGTATCTGACCGGCGAGCGGCCGTGAATTTCAGATTTCAGATTTCAGATTGCAGATTGCAGATTGCAGATTGCAGATTGCAGATTGCAGATCTCGGATGTCGGATTGCAGATTGCAGATTGCGGATTGGTCACTATTCATAAATCTGCAATCTGCAATCTGCAATTCTCACAGGGGGCTTCCGATGCGATTCTCTTCGGTCCTGGCTCTTTGCGGCTTGGTCGTCACGGCGGCCGGCGTCTCGGCGGCGGAGACGAAGGTGGAGGTGAAGAACACGCACCTCTGTTGCAACCGGTGCGTCCAGGTCGTCAGCCAGATCCTGCAGAAGGTGGACGGCGTTACCGGCAAGTGTGACCGCAACGCGGGGACGATCGCGATCACCGCCAAGGACAAGGAGTCGGCGCAAAAGGCGATCGACGCGCTGGCCGAGGGCGGGTTCACCGGCACGATCGACAACAAGGAACTGACGATCAAGGACGACAGCGGCGTGACCAAGGGCAAGGTGAAGTCGCTGACGCTCACCGGCATCCACAACTGCTGCAACGCGTGCAACCAGGGGATCAACGAGGCCCTGGGCAAGGTCAAGGGCGTCAGCGGCAACACCGCCAAGGCCCGCAGCGACACGTTCGAAGTCACCGGCGACTTCGACGCCGAAGAAGTGGTCAAAACCCTCAACGCCGCCGGCTTCCACGTCAAGGTGAAGAAGTAGCCGAAGCGGGCGTTCGGCGTCGCCGGCTAGCCGCGGTCCCGGGCGAACAGACCGCTGCAAGCCGACGACGCCAGTCTACCGATTTCAGACCGCGCGGCGCGGCCTTCGACTAGAGCATGCGCAACAGCATGGCAATC
>DATJGQ010000700.1:0-4388 GCA_035494815.1 Gemmataceae bacterium | reverse complement strand
CCTCGCCCTTGGTGAATGCACCGCTGTCTTTAAAGCTCACCCCCACGCTTTTCGCTTCCGGTGCCTCGATGCGAAACTTCACGCGGCCTTCGGAGTTCACCTGGGGATAGGTCTTGCCGGGCTGGTTGGACCAGGCCGGCTTCCAGTCGTCGGCCGGTGCCTTGTCCTGGGCGACCATGGTTTGGGTGCACAACAGCGAGGCCAGCGTGAGCAGGAGAGGTAACTTCTTCATCGGTTCAGTGGTTGGGGGGTTGGGGGCGTGAACGGGGTGACAACCAAGAGGAGATGGCCGCCGGTCGCCACCTCCGAGTGACATGACGGTTAGGTGGGAGCCGGCTGAAGAACGGACGAGATCGAGCCTGCCGTCGGGCCGGGCTGTTCGTTTCCCGCCAGTCCACCAACTTCCGCTCGTCGGGCGTCCCCCTGTTTTCTGCCTTCTCCCGAAACAACTTTCAGGCCGCAAGGTGAGACGCAGGTGCCCACTCGCCGGTTCGTTCGCTTTCCTATTGACGTTCTGAAGGAGGGCTGCAGCTTTTCATACAGAACATCTGAAGGAAGTCATGGACATAGAAAAAGAGTAGATGGCGAGCGCCGTCCTCAAATGAGATTACTTTCACCCACCCTTGGTTTTGCCGTGGTGACAATCTGCCTCTGTCTCCCGCGCATCTGTTCGGCGGAATTCCACCCGATCTTCAACCGGGTCTGGGGCAATGTAGTCGTTGCCACCGACATGACCCCGGAGGGCCGGAAGCTGACTCCGCCGACGCCGGAGCACCCGGTCTATTATCTTGGCACGTCGCTGGGTGCCCGATTCGATACGATCCCGGGCGACCGGCTGCCGGATGTGAAGCAGATGAATCTGCTGGTCGCTCGCGTTCTCGCGAAGCAGGGTTACCTCTATGCGAGCCCCGGGGTGCACGACCCGAGTTTGTTTCTGGTCCTGCAGTGGGCCTATCTGAGGATCGCACCACTGTGGTTTGTCGGCTATAACCCGAAATACGACCATCCTATTCATCCCTTCGAGGTAGATGTCATGATTGATACCGCCGGCCCCGGCTCCTTTGAGCCCCACCCGTGCTACGGCATCATCATCACGGCCTTCGATTTCAAGTCGGCGAGAGCAAAACATCCCGTCGTCTGCTGGCAGACGCGGATTACGCTCCCTGCCATTGGCAAGTCCATGGCCCAGGCGCTGCCGACCATGATCATCGCGGCCGGGCCGGCGATCGGGCATGAGTCGAACTTGCCGTTTTTGGGAGATGCCGATGCGATGCCGAAAGGCCACGTCACGGTAGGCGACCTCGAAGTCGTCGGTTACGAGGACCCGCCCGCGCCCGCCGGCAAAGCCGCCGAACCGAATAGATAGCCCCTAACAAGGCGTTGGCTGAGTCTTGCCGGCGGGGAAGACCCTTGCGAGGGGTCAAAGACTTCGCCGCTCGCCTTTTTCAGCCTGTAGTCTAACGGTCAACTGTCGTCCGGTTCGCAACGCATCCTGCGCCGCCATTGTTTCTCTGTCGCGAGATTACCCCACCGCAGGGCAACCTGTGATGCCCCATCTCCGCTCCGACTGATTCCGAAACCTGCCGCGATGACGTTGCTGTTCCCCGGCAGCCAAGTAACACACCCTTCCTTCTCAACAATACCAAGCAGGCTCCCGCCATGAGAACATCCGCCCGCAATGTCACCCTGATTGTCGCCGTCTGGGCCGTCCTCACGGCGACCGCAACTTGGGCCGCCCCGGCCCGGCTCGAGATCGATCTCGGCCATCCCGGCCATGCCATCCCGGCGGGCTTCTATGGCCTGATGACCGAGGAGATCAATTACAGCTACGACGGCGGCCTGTTCGCCGAGTTGATCCGCAACCGCACCTTCCAGGACCCGCCGGCGGGTGCGACCGGCCGTGATCCGCAGCCGGCGATCGGCGTTGTGCCACCGCACTGGTCGGTCGTCGGCGCGGCCACGGCCGCGACGAACCGCCTCGAACCCGTCAACGCCGCGCTGCCGGTCAACCTCCGGCTCACCCTCAGCGGCGGCACCGGCGGCGTCGCCAACAACGGCTACTGGGGCATCCCGGTGCGACCGGCCACGAAATACACCGCCACCTTCTATGCCCGCGGCCACGACAACTTCGCCGGCCCGGTCACCGCCTCGCTGCTCCTTGACGCGGGCGACCAGACCGTCGCGTCGGCCGCAACCGCCCCCGTCACCGGCGAGTGGAAGAAATACACGGTGACCTTCACCACACCCGCCAACGCTCCGACCACGGCCGCCGCCCGCTTCGTGCTCGCGGCGTCGGGGCAGGGGAGCGTCGACTTCAGCCTCGTCTCGCTCTTCCCGCCGACCTACGGCGACGTGCCGAACGGCCTGCGGCCCGACCTCATGCAACTGCTCGCGGCCATGCACCCGAAGTTCATCCGTCTGCCGGGCGGCAATTACGCCGAGGGCAGCCGGTTCGCCGACCGTTTCGCGTGGAAGACGATGATCGGCCCCGCCGACGAACGCCCCGGCCACATGGGGTGCTGGAGCTACCGCAGCAGCGACGGCTTCGGCCTGCCGGAATATCTGCTGTGGTGCAAACAACTCGGCGCCGAGCCCGTGCTCGCGCTCTTCGCGGGCTACGTGCTGAACGGCGACTACGCCCACCCGGGCAGCCCGGAGATGGCCCTCTACACGCAGGAGGCGCTCGACGAAATCGAGTATGTCATGGGCCCGGCCGACAGCGAGTGGGGCAAGCGCCGCGCCGCCGACGGTTTTCCCGAGCCGTTCGACCTGAAATACGTCGAGATCGGCAACGAGGACTTCTTCGACCGCTCCGGCAGCTATGAGGGCCGCTTCGCGGAGATGACCAAGGCGATCCGCGCAAAATACCCGCAGCTCAAGATCATCGCCACGACGCCGGTGAAGAGCGTCAAGCCCGACCTCGTCGACGACCACATCTACGCCAGCGCGGCGACGATGCAGCGCGAGTTCACCCGTTATGACGTCGGCTCCGGCCACCCCGAGGGCCGCAAGGCCGACGGCGTAAAGGTTTTCATGGGCGAGTGGGCCACGCAGGGCGGCTCGCCGACGCCGAATCTCAACTCGGCGCTCGCCGACGCAGTCTTCGCGATGGGTCTCGAGCGCAATTCCGACGATGTCGTCATGCAATGCTACGCGCCGCTCTTCGCCAACGTGGACGCCGAGAACCCGGCGCAGGGCCACCCGCGCGGCTGGCAGTGGAACACCAACCTCATCGGCTACGACGCGCTTCACGCCTTCGGTTCGCCCAGCTACCATGTGCTGGCGATGTTCGGCGCGAACCGCGGCGACGTCACGCTGCCGGTCACCTTCGACGTTCCCCAGGTCGTGCCGCCCGCCGACCCGCACCCGCACGGCCGGATCGGCGTCGGCATGTATGGCACGCGCAACGAATACACCGACATCGTCGTCACCGGATCGGACGGACAAAAGCTCACCTCCGGCAACCTCGCCGACGAACCCACCCGGTGGCGGTTCCCGCAGGGTAGATGGGAGATGTCCGGTGGCGTCATGCATCCGCCGGGCAACGCGCCGCAGTCGTGGGCGCTCGCCGGCGATCCGTCGTGGACCGACTACACCGTCACGCTCCGCGCGCGCAAGCTCGGCGGCAACGAGGGCTTCATCCTGCTTTGGCATTCCGCCGACGGCGACAACTACCGCTGGTGGAACCTCGGCGGCTGGGGCAACACCGTCTCGCGTTGCGAGGTGTCCGAGAGCGGCGGGCGCGAACCCTACGGTCCGACCGTGCCTTTCACGGTCGAGACCGGCCGCTGGTATGACCTCAAGCTCGAGGTCAACGGCCACACCGCCCGCGGTTACGTCGATGGCAAGCTCGTCATGGAAGCCACCGACAACCAGCACAAGCCGGTTCCAGCCGCCTTCGCTTCTGCCTCCTACGTCAACGCCAGCGGCGAATTGATCGTGAAGGTGGTCAACACCGCGGCCACGCCGCTGGAAACCGCGATCCGCCTCAAGGATGCGGCCACGGTCGGCGCCGGCACGGCCATCGTCCTGGCCGGCGAGCCCGGGGCAGTGAACTCGATCGCGCAGCCGGACAACGTCGCTCCCCAAGTGACGCCGCTCACCGACGCCGCGGCTTCGTTCACGCGCACTTTCGCGCCTCAGTCCGTCACCCTCCTGCGTTTTCCCGCGAAGAATTAGGCGCGGATTCCCGCCGGGGCCCTTGCCGCCGCCGCATTCCGCCCCCAGACTTCCTGCATCATGAAAATCCGTCGTCTGCTGGTCCTGACGCTGTTCGCCGGTCATGCCGGCCATTTCGCGTCCGAGCCGCCGGTGCTCTTCTACACCCGGCCGGCCGCCGAATGGGTCGAGGCCCTGCCCGTGGGCAACGGCCGGCTCGGCGCCATGGT
>DATJGQ010000699.1:0-4986 GCA_035494815.1 Gemmataceae bacterium | reverse complement strand
AAGGTGTACGCCGGGCGGACGGCCCTCGGCCCGCTCACGCTGGCGGTGCCCCCCGGCCGCACGACCGTACTGATCGGCCCCAGCGGGTGCGGGAAGTCCACGCTCCTGCGGCTGCTGATCGGGCTGGTCGAGCCGGACGCCGGCGAAATCACCTTCGATGGCCAGCGGGTCACGCCGGCCACAGCCCGGGCGGTCCGGTTGCGTGTCGGATACGTCATCCAGGACGGCGGGCTGTTCCCGCACTTCACCGCGCGGGGGAATGTGACGCTGATGGCCCGCCATCTCCGCCGCGACGCGGACGTGACTGCGACCCGCCTGACCGAACTCGCCGACTTGACTCGCTTCCCGGCCGACGGGCTTGACCGGTATCCGCACGAACTCTCCGGCGGCCAGCGACAGCGGGTCGGACTGATGCGAGCGCTCATGCTCGACCCGGACGCGCTCTTGCTCGATGAGCCGCTCGGCGCCCTCGACCCGCTTGTCCGCGCCGATCTCCAGGCCGAACTCCGTGACATCTTCCGCCGGCTGGCCAAGACGGTGGTGATGGTGACGCACGACCTGGGCGAGGCGACGTACTTTGCCGACCGCGTCGTCCTCCTCCGCGACGGACAGGTCGTGCAACAGGGCAGCCCGGCGGACCTGTGGCACCGCCCGGCGGACGCCTTCGTCACGCGGTTCGTCCAGGCTCAGCGGGGGCCGGAGGTGCCGGCGTGAGGCCCCTCGCGGTAATCGTCGCCGCGCTGGCGGCCCTCATGCCCGGGTGCGCGCGGCCGGCGCAGAGGCCCGTCGTGATCGGGGCGAAGAAATTCACCGAATCGGTGATCCTCGCGGAGATGGGAACGCAACTCGCCCGCCACGCCGGCGCGACGGCGCGCCGTGACGACCTCGGCGGGACTCCCGCCCTCTGGCTGGCGCTGACGCAGGGCGACATCGACGCCTACCCCGAGTACACCGGCACCATCACCCGGCAGATTCTTCGCGCCGACGTACTCGACCTCGCCGCGGCGCTGGCGGCCCACGGCGTCCGCATCAGCCGGTCGCTCGGCTTTCGCAACAACTACGCTCTCGGCATGCGCAAGGACGTCGCCGCCGCGAAGGGCATTACGAAGGTTTCCGACCTCCGCGGCCACCCGGACCTGCGGCTCGGTTTCGTCCACGAGTTCCTCGACCGTCCCGACGGCTGGCCCGGCGTCAAACGGCACTACGACCTGCCGCAGACGAATGTCCAGGGCATGAACCACACGCTCGCCTACCGCGCGCTGGTCGAGCGGGCGATCGACGTGACCGACGTGTACACCACCGACGGCGAGATCGCCCAGTACGACCTGATGGCGCTCAAGGACGACCACGACTTCTTCCCGGCGTACGAGGCCGTGTGGCTCTACCGCGCCGACCTCGGCGAGCGATACCCTGCCGTGGTCGAGCAGCTCCGCCGGCTCGAAGGCCGCATCTCCGAGCCGGCGATGCAGCGGATGAACGCCGCGGTGC
Organism: Gemmataceae bacterium; assembly: GCA_035494815.1. Classification (GTDB taxonomy): domain Bacteria; phylum Planctomycetota; class Planctomycetia; order Gemmatales; family Gemmataceae; genus DATJGQ01. The sequence goes on along the minus strand of DATJGQ010000699.1, from coordinate 3,498 downwards.
AGGCGGACAAGCGCGAAGAGGGTGCGGTCGCGGCCGAGTTCTTGCGGTCGGAGCTGAGTGTCGATAGCCGCACGTCCGACGGCACTATCGCCGGGCGGGTGCTGACGACCACGGGCGAGCACCTGCTGTTGGTCATACCCTCGCTGGTGGCGGCGGTGGTGGTCGCCGTCCCGCTCGGAATTGTCGCCGCCCGGCGGCCGCGGCTGGGCCGAATCGTTCTCGCCGCCGCAGGGATCCTGCAGACGATCCCGTCTCTGGCGCTGTTGCTGTTCATGATCCCGGCGATGATGTGGCTCGTGGGCCGCGGGACCGGGGCGCCGCCGGCGATCGCGGCGCTGTTCCTCTACAGCCTGCTGCCGATCGTACGCAACACGCACGCCGGGCTGACAGGGATTCCCGCATCACTCCGGGAGTCGGCGGAGGCGCTCGGGCTGCCGCCGTTCGCGGCGTTGTGGCGGGTCGAATTGCCGCTCGCGATGCCGACGATCCTGGCCGGCGTGCGCACGGCCGCGGTGATCAACGTCGGCACCGCGACCCTCGGCGGGTTCATCGGCGCGGGCGGGTATGGCCGTCCGATCCTGCGCGGGATCGACAAGTTCGACGTGCCGCTGATGCTCGAAGGGGCGATCCCGGCGGCGCTTTTGGCGCTGGCGATCGAGGGGTTATTCGGGCTCTTCGAGCGGGCCGTGCCGCACCGCGGTTGACTTTTACACCTGATATTTCACCGCCAACTCCGGCGTCTCGATGCGCCGGTGGCCGTTGAGCCGGCTTCCCCAGAGCGCATCGACCAGGCCGGTGGTCAGGAGCGTGCGCTCGACGGGATAGGTCGGCTCGCCGCTGACCATCATTTGCGCGACCGCCTTGGCCTGGAAACTGAAATGGTCCCGCTGCGGCCGCGGCATCTCGTACCAACAGGCCAGCGGCTCGGCGTGTCCTTTGGCGCGGCCGGCGAACGCAAACTCCTGGCAGTGACGCGGCGACAAGTACACCGCCGCTTGCAGGCCGTCGCGGTACGCGATCAGGTAGACGATCGGCGACGGGTCCTCGTCCTCGACTTTCCCTTTTCCGCGCACCGGAACCTTGGCGAGCGCGGCATCCAGCAGCGCGCGATCCCACTTGCCGGACTGCGCCGCGGACCAGGCTTCCTCGCCTTCCAGATACTGGACCGCCCGCACACCTGTTTCGCCACCTTTCCGCCGCTCCATCATGACCTCTAGCCCTTCCAGCGGGTGGTAGCCAAAGCCCTCGGCATAGGACGTAGAACCATAGCCGACCGACAAGGCTCGCTCCCATTCGATGCCAACTTCCGGTGCGAGCGCAGGCCGGCGCCGGGTGACCGGGACGCTGGAGCCGGCCATCATCGGGAAGCCGAGCTCCTTGCTCTGGTCGTACATCCACTTGGCGTCCGTCCAGTTGTAAGCCAGATGTTTGTCGCTGAAGACCGGCACTGTGCGCTTGCTGGCGCGGAAGACTTTGAGCACTTCCTCGAAGAACCGGCGGCGGGGGTAGAGCTTCTGACCCTTCGGAGTCAGCGGATAGTTCCCGTGCTCCGCGATAAGCAGGACGCCGTCGACAGCCAGTTCGTTCCCGCCGAGGGTCAACGCCTCCGCGATGGACTTGGCCAGCGGGATTTTCCATTGCCTGGCGAGTGGCCGGCCGATGTCGGTCTCCGGCGTTTGTTCGATGTACAGCGACGCCACCCGGCATGGCGGCGGGTAGCTCTCGCCGACGATGCTGTAGCCTTCCATGAAGCGGGTGACGAGATTGTCGGCGTGGCTGTAGCGGTGGTAAGTGGTGACGATCGCGGCCACCTTCTTGTCGGAGGCCGGCCGGTCGATGAGCTGGCCGTGGCCGCGGCTGCCGCCCAGGCCGACTGCGGCGAGGCCGCCCGCGCGGGCCAGGAAGTCGCGGCGGTTCATGCCGATGGTCCTAGCGTGTTCGGGCCGCGATGAACGACGCGCTGACATGCAGGTTGCTACTCTGCGATCTGGAAGTCGGCATCAGACACGTCCGCACGCCGGGGCCGCGCGAGAAATACTCGCGGTAGATCGCGTTCATCGGGTTGTAGTCCTTCATGTCGCGGAGGTAGACGTGCCCCGAGACGATGTCGTCGAGCTTCAGCCCGGCCGCCTCGAGGACTTCGACATGATTCCGCGCCATCTGATGGACCTGCTCTCCCAACCCGGGAGTCGCGGCTGTATTGCTGGGCTTGCTGAATTTGAGGCCGGAAAGCCCGGACAGGTAGAGAGTGTCGCCGGCCCACACGGCCGGGCTGGCCGTCACGGCGCCGGTGAGCGGGCCGATTATCTGTCCGGCCGGCCGAACTTCCTTGCGGCCCTTGAGGTCGGTCGTGGCGATGCAGGTGACCTCGACATGCGACCCGCCGGGGATCCAATCGACGAGCACGGTCGCGCAGGCCGGTTCGTGGCCGCGCTCGAAGAACTCACCGTAGACCTTATCGGCCACCGGCAGGTTGTCCGACTTGTCCAGAAACACGTGGCTCATGACGACGTGCCGGAAGTCCAACCCGGCCTGCTTGAGCGTCGCCTCGACGTTCTTCATGCACTGGCGGACTTGGGCCTCGAACGTCGGCGGGTGGCCGCCGTCCGGAAGTTGATCGCCTTTGCCTGAAATGTAAACGGTGTCGCCCGCCCGAACGCCGGGGCTGAACGGCAAGCCGGGCGGGGGGTTGCCGACCGGCTTCTTTTCGGTCAGGTCGCTGTAGGCGATGCAGGTGATCTCGACGCGTGAATCGCCGGGCACCTCGGCGACGCCGAGGGTCGTCCGCGCCGGCGGGTCGTTCTTGAAGAACTCGGCATACGCCTTGTTAAAGTCGGCGAACTTGTCGTGGTCCTCGAGATAGACGAACGACTTGACCACGTGTTGCAGATCGAGGCCGGCGACCTGCAACGTCTTGCGAACTTCGTTCAGGCAGTTCTTGACCTTTTCCGGGAAGGGATCCTGGGGCCGGTAGTCGCCCTTGCCCGCGACGTACATCGTCTTTCCGACCATCACCCCCGGCGCGAACAGACCGGTCGGCTTTTTGCCGTCCTTCGTCGCGAACTTCTTTTCGGGGAGCTGACTAAGAGTCGCTTGCACTAATCCAAGAACAATGACGACAGGTGCGAGGAGGATGAGACTGGCACGTCGGGACATGGCTTCCTCCGCAGGTGCGCGGGCGGTGTCTCTTGCTCGGCAACGTGCGGCCGAGTGTAGCAGGCCGCACCGCCGAATGCCAAAGGTGGTCTTGCGGAAATCCGCCACTGCCGAGTTGACGGGCGGCCCGCGACGGAGTGAGATGGCTGGCACTCCCGGAGGCCCGAGCCGTGCCGCAGTCGAAGTGCCTCGCCCTGACAGTCGCAGTCATTTTGCTGGTCACGGGCACGGCGCGCGCAGCGGAGAAATACGATCTCCTCCTGCGCGGCGGCCACGTCATCGACCCGCGGAACAAGGTGAGCGCGGTCCGCGACGTGGCCATCCGCGACGGGACGATTGCCG
>DATJGQ010000698.1:0-2125 GCA_035494815.1 Gemmataceae bacterium | reverse complement strand
CCGATGGACCAGGTTCCCTTGTTGATCGTGTCCGTGCCAAGGGTCGGACCGATGGTGTTCTCACTCACCGGCAACGGCTTGAGCGTCGCCGGCAGCGCACCCGAGCGAAGAATCTGGGCGAGCCGCCGCAGGTCCTCCGGCTTGGCCCGCTCCATGATGATTTCGCCGTTGGTCGTGATCGTGGTGCTCAGCGAGGGGGCGCTGACCACGTAACCATCGAGAATGATCGCCAACAGGGTGAAGTCGGCGTTGGGCGATTTGTTGCGGTCCGGGAGATTATCGCCGGAGCTGAGTTCGCCCATCAGCTGGCCGCCGCGGGCGTTGAAGTTGAACGACACCGCCGGCTTCATGGACAGGTCGCTGACACCTGCCCCGACCAGATAGGCGCCGGTGAGCGCCTTGTCGGGCGAGGACGGGTTGCGGATCAGGACGAAGTAATCGAACTGCCGCTTGGCCCGCTCGTCCGGGCTGAGCCGCAGGTTGTCGCATTTTCGGCTATAGACGAGCACGGTCGTGCTGCCGCGGACGTTGCCGTCTGTGCTCGCCTGCGAGCGAGTGAGGACGAAAGGTGTACCCTTCTCGCGGGCCTTCGCCGCTTCCTGCCATTCCTGGCCGCTCGGACCGAATTTGTTGGACAACCCCAGCGACTGCCGCTCGTCCTGTCCCAGCTCGACCCAGCTATAGGTGTAATCCCATTTATCGCCTTCCGGGGCGACCGGCGGGGGCGGCGGCATGCCGACGCGGGCCAGCCGGTCGAGTTCGGCCTTGTCCACCTTCTTGATCGTCTCCTCGGCGACGCGGAACGCCTCGCCGTCCCGGTGCCGGTTGGCGACGATGCGAAATTCCAGGCTGCCCTGTTGGGCGATCAGGTCCTTGATCTGCTGGATGTTTTCGCTGCTAACGTTTTTCTTCTTGCCGGTCGCGTAATTGGCTTCGACGAAGGCTCGGACGTCCTCTTCTTTCACCGTGGCGGCGTTGTCGGCGATGAACTTTTGCACCTCATCGGCCGGCGCGGAGGCCGTCGTCTTGACGAATTCGGTCAGCGCGGCCATCTGGCCCACGGGTAGCTTGTTCAGTTCGTCCTGCTTGTCCTTGAGGGCCGGGTATTTGTCGACCAGTTTCTGCTTAAGCGTGCTCCAGTTGAGCTGCTGCAAGATGGCCATGACAAGTTCGCGGTCGTGGCCGCGGGCGACGTCCAGGTCGGCGCCGGCGAGTCGATCCTTCCAGGCGGGGTTCTCTCGGACGGCCGTCAGCAGTTCCTGCCACGACTGCTCTTCGAGCCGCGATTGGTGTTCGCCGCCCGTGGGCAGGATGATCTCGAACCGCGTGGCCCCGACCGGACGGATCGTCACGTTGTACAAGTCGGCCGGGTCAATGCGCCGCTTGAGGAACGCCGCCATCTCGGCCGGGTCGAACGGCTTGCGATTCTTGTCCGCCTCCTGCTCCTGCTTGAGCCGTTCCGTATCCACCTCGTAGACGAGGATGGTCCCGCCGGCCAGGTCCACGCCGAGCTTGAATCCGCCCTCGGCGCGGTAGGACAAGACGCTGGCCCGGGCGACGACCCAGCTCGCGATTACGAGCAGGATCAGACACAGGACGATTCTGCGGGTGAACGGTTTCATCGAATGACCTCCGGTCGCATACGCTCCCGGCTCGCCGGGGACGCTCACGCGCCTTCCTTGGACTCTTTCTTCGTATCCTTGATGACGCGGGTCACGCTGCTCCGCAGAACCCGCATTTTCACGTTGGAGTTCTCGTCGATCCGGACTAACAGCTCGTCCTCGAAGTCCTTGCTGTCGGCCTTCACTACCTTGTCGACGATGCCGACGAAGGTGTTGTTGAGGATCACGCGGTCGCCCTTGTCGATCGCCGCCACCATCTCCTGTCGCTGCTTCCGGTCGCGGCGCATCGGCAGGAAAATGAAGAAGACGAACGACAGGGCGATGATGCCGATCATGATCGGGTCGATCCCGATGCCCCGCGGGGCGGGATCGGCCTGTGCGAGCGTCGTCAGAACAGCCAGCATGGATCGCCTTTGAGACTACAGGAACAGTTCATCTTATGGACGTTTCGCCGGCTGGCGAGCATCCCGAGCGGCCGCTAATCCCGCGTTTCGCCGGCCGGC
>DATJGQ010000697.1:0-5392 GCA_035494815.1 Gemmataceae bacterium | reverse complement strand
CGAGCGGAGCGCGGCCGCTTCCGCGCTCCGCTCGAAGACTCGCGTCGCGGCTAAACAACTTCAACGACAGCGCTTACCACGTCCTTCGCCACCAGCGCCGGCCAGTACGCGAACACCTCGCGCACCGCCGGGCGACCCGTCGTGTAACCCGTGACGCCCGGCGGTCCCGATGTCACCAACGGCGCGAATTCCTTCGCGAACCGCTCGACGACGGCTTTTCGCGGGTCGCGCACCGCGACCCGCAAGACGACCTCCGGCGGCGGCGCGGCAGCTTTTACGACCCGCGGCACGCAGTCGCCCGCGCCCAGGCACTCGATCAGGTGCTGGGCCGGCCCCGCCCCCGCGCGTTTCAGGCGCTTGAGGATCATCTCGCCACACTGTCGCGCCTTCGCCGGCGCGTCCTGGCCGAAGATCAGGAGCGTCCCGCTCGACGCGAACCCGTCCCGGTAGGCGATCGACACCTTATACGTGTCCGTCGCCGGTTTGCCGCGGGCCGATCGTATTTCGACGACGTCGTTTCCGAGGTCTTTCAGCCGCACGCTCGTGAAGTCGGCGACGACGTCCGGCGTCAGGTACGCCGCCGGGTCGCCGACCTCGTAGAGAAGTTGTTCGCTCACCGTTTCGATGTTCACCGCCCCGCCGGTACCCGCTGGTTTTGTGAGGCGAATCGCGCCGTCCGCTTCCATTTCCACAATCGGGTACCCGACGTTCGCCAGGTCCGCCGCTTCTTCCCAATTGATCCAAAGCCCGCCGGTCGCCTGAGCGCCACACTCGATCAAGTGCCCGGCGACGACGCCGGCCGAAAGCTTGTCCCAATCGTCCCACTTCCAATCAAACTCGAACACCGCCGGCCCGAGCGTCAGCGCGGCGTCGGCGACGCGGCCCGTGATGACGATCGACGCCCCTCGCTCGAGCGCCTGAGCGATCGGCTGCGCACCGAGATAGGCGTTCGCGCTGACCACGCGGTCGCGCACCGTCGTGAGAGGCTGACCGGTGTCGAGGTTCGTGAAGGGATGCCCGGCGGCGATCAACGCGTCCAGCCGCGGAAGCAAGTCATCACCCGCGACGACGGCCACTCGTCGATCCGTCGCGCCCCCCCGGGCGAGAATCTCTTTGGCTTTCCCGGCACACGCCGCCGGGTTCATTCCCCCGGCGTTGGTCACGATTTGTAATTCCTTCCGCGCAAGCAGCTGGGGCGCCAGCCGTTCCAGGGCGGACAGGAAGTCGGTCGCGTATCCGGCGGTCGGGTCGCGCTGCTTCTGGACGGCCAGAATCGACATCGTCAATTCGGCCAGGTACTCCAGGGTGAGGTAATCGACATGACCGGACGCGGCCAACTCGACCGGCGCATCCTGGCTGTCGCCCCAGAAGCCCCCGCCGTTGCCGATGCGTACCATGAGTCGTGGATCGTGATTCGTGAATCGTGGACCGTGAAGTCAGGATACACAACGGGAGCAGGGCGGCATACCCACGTCGGATACGCCGCCCTGCTTGTTGAACGATCCACGATTCACGACTCACGAATCACGACTTACGCGATCGTGAACCCCTGCGTGGTCGCCTGGAAGACTTGCCAGGAGACGGAGACGATGCCGTCATCGGCACCTTGCTGGACCGGGCCGTCGATGCCCCACGGGTTTCGCAGGGTCACTTGCCAGCCGCCGCGGCCGTCGGAGCGGACGCCGAGCACGGCGTACGCATGGCCGTCGATCAGTCCGTATCGGGCCGCCCCGTCTCCCTGGGTCAGAACGATCGTCGGACGCCGGGCCGCCGTCGCCTGCTGCAAATCGATGAGGTCCGCCGTCGTGTAGCCCATCGCGGTGTTGCCGGTCCAATCCGCCCGTCCCGTCAGGGCCATCAGCGCCGAGTCGGCCCGCTGATACTTCGTGCCGTAGAGTCTCGCCCAGTCGTCGGTGTTCGTGTTGGTCCAACGGACGCCCATCTCCTGCAGATAGGCCCGCTGGTAGATCAACACCCACGCGTCGCCGGGGGCGGCCAGCATCGGGTCGTTGTCGCTCCAGATGCCGTCGAAATAGACGGTCTGGCGGATCCAGCCGGTGCCAGGCCGGTAGAGCGGCACGCTGTATTGGTTGGTCCCGACCTGTTGGATTCGCTGGGCCAGGTCCACGCCGCTGTTGGTGACGGCCACGATCGAGGCGAGCAGGACGCAGGTGCCAGCCTCGCCCTGCTTGACGTCTTTGACGTCGGACCTGTCGAACTGGGCGATCAGGTCGTCGATCTCGTTGCGGTACATGTCGAAGCCGGTGCCGCCGTTGAACGAGTCGGCGCCCGGCCCGCCGTCCAGCTTGTCGTTTCCCGCACCGCCGAAGAGTACGTCGTTGCCGGCGCCGCCGACCACCCAGTCGTCGCCGTTCTCGCCGTACATCAGGTCGTTGCCGGCGCCGCCGTCGGTGTAGTCGTTGCCGTTGCCGCCAAGGACGGTGTCGTTGTTTTCGCCGCCATAAACCCAGTCATTGCCGCCGTCGCCGTCGACGTAGTCGTCGCCCTTGCCGCCGGAGACGAGGTCGTCACTCTCGCCCCCGAGGATGACGTCGCCGCCGTTGCCGCCGTAGAGGCTGTCGGGGCCGTAGCCGCCTTCGATCCGATCGTAGCCGCCGTTGGTCGAGATGAGGTCGGCGCCGTTGCCGCCGACGACCGTGTCGTTCCCTTCGCCGGTGATGATAGTGTCGTTGCCGTCGCCGCCGTCGACGTAGGCACTGACCGGGCGGATGCTCGTGCCCGCGACGGCCCGGGTGTCGACGTAGATCTTGTCGTTGCCGCCGCGGCCGTGAACGTCGATGCGGGAAATGCCCGTGTAGACGCGGTGTTCGGTGCCGACGTCGAGCGTGACGCCGGCCCTGGTTTGGCGGAGGACGATCGTGTCGGAGTAGTCGGTTCCTGTAACCGAGAGGACGCCGCTACGAGATGTGACGTAGAGGCCGGAGGCCGGGACCGCCCGATCTTCGAGGGGTTCGAGTTCCAGTCGCCGACGGCGACCTTTGGTCTGGCCCATGTTTCGCCTCCTTGCCGGGCGCTGATTCGATCCCGCATGCCGGGCGGAACCCGTCGAGGTCCCGCGCGGTAGGCGGGACCTGCTGGCCCCCGTTATCTCATCCGTCTGTGCACTACCTGCTGCATTCACTCTCCCGCGGCGAGCACGGCCAGCGCCACCGCCAGCCGACATCCTGTCGCGAATTCGGTCAGGTCTACAAATTCGTCCACCGTATGAATCGCGTTCTGGCCGGCGCCGAGTGTTACCGTGGGGATCTTCCGCCGGACCAGCCAGTTGGCATCCAGTCCGCCGTTTGCAATCTTTGTTTTCGACCGCGACCCGATCGCCTCGACCGCCCGGCTCGCGTGTCGCACCACCGGGGCCGTCTCCTTCAGACGGAACGGGTGGTAATCCAGCCGGGCGGAGAACTTCACCTTCGCGGTCCGCCCGCGGTCGTCGCGGACCTGGGTCTCCGCCGCCCGGAACGCCTCGCGGTACGCGGCCGTGATCGCCTTGGCGAACCGGGCGTCGTGACTCCGCGATTCGCCGTGGATGTGGACGTAATCCGTCACCACGTTGGTCGCGTCGCCCGCACTCCGGCCGTCCCTGCCGCCGAACACGCCGACGTTGCTCGTGCCGCGCAAGACTTCGCGGCTACGTGCCCGCTTATTTTCGGCACCTCGTCGGCGGGACTTCAAGGATTCCCCCAATTTCTCGGAATCCTTGACGATTTTTCCGAACCATCCTAGCCGGACTGCCGTGGCGATCGCGATGGAGGCGACGGCCGTCGCCGAGATGCCCTGCTCCGGCGCGACGCCGGCGTGCGCCGCCTTACCCAGAATGTCTACTTCCCACCGTTCCGCGCCGACCGCCCCGATGGTCACGTCCGACGCCGACCGGCCGTCAAAGTTGAAGCCCATCGCCGGGCTTCCCAAGTCCGCCGGGTCCACGTGGCGGGCGCCGTGCAGGCCGCTCTCCTCGCGCACGGTGAACAGCAGCGTCAGCGGCGGGTGCGGCAGCTTATGCTTGAGCAGCGTGGCGGCCAGCGTCACAAGCACCGCGCAGCCCGTGCGATTGTCGCCGCCCAGCGCGGTCCGGCCGGCCGGGACAACGCGATCGCCTTTGCGCACGGGCACCGCCCCGGCGGCCAGCGGAACCGTATCGAGGTGCGTCATGAACAACACACGCGGCCCCGGTTGTGTCCCGGGCAACGTCGCGATCAGATTCCCCGTCTCGGTCGGCAGCGAGATCTTTTCGTTGGCGTCGTCGTGGCGGATGGCCGACTTCGGTACGCCCGCTTCCACAAGCGCCGCGGCGACGGTGTCGCCGATCGCCTTCTCACGGCCGGTCACCCCTTCGACGGCGAGGAAACGCAGCAACCGGCCGATGGCCGCGTTGACGTCCACGTGCGTGTCGATCGGAATGGTCACGATGCCGCCCCGCGTCGGGTGGTTAGGTGGTTGAAGACAAAACCACCCAACCACCCAACCACCTAATCATGTGCCCACAAGTAGCATTCGTAGTGTCGCCGCCCCGCCCAGTAGTCGTGTCGGAACGACTGCCTCAGCGCCCAGGGCCCCCCCGGTGGCGGCTGCGGCGCACCGGTCATTGCCCAGCCCTCCGGCCGCTCGCGCTCCGGGGTCGCGGGCAATTCGCACCGCTTCTCGGGCCGGCCGATTTCATCGAACAATTCGACGGCCACGTCGCCCCGGCCACGGCCGAGCAGGTGCCAGCGAAAATGAATCCCTTCCTCGACGTTCAGTGCGGGCCCGCTCAGCCAAGCGACCCGCGTTTCCGCCTCGGCCGTGCGCTCGACAGCTTTGACCACCTGCCAGAGCAGCTCGCTGCGGGCCGCGAACTTTTCTTGCCGGCCGAGGTTCGCGACGGCGACAATTGTCAATCCCGCTCCCAACCCGATGCCCGCCGCCCGCCGCCATCGTATCGCCGGCACCTCCGAGAGCAGGCTCAAAAACGCCGCCAGAATCAGGTCCAAACCCCACACCGCGGGCATCGTGTATCGCCCCGACATTGCCGGGATCGGGAGATACACCAGGATTCCAAACAAAATTAGCAGCCCACCCGCGACCCAAGTCGAACGGTATCTTCCAGCGTTGAGTGCGGCCCCAGACAGCTTCGCAATGATCATCGCCGCCAGCGCCAGGGCCAGTCCCACGCCGACGAAATCCACGCTCATCGCGCCCGGCAAGGCCCGCAACATGCGGCCGAACTGCGCCATTGTCGGCCCGCTCGGCGGATACTGTCCCACGTGCCAGTTGAGCCGGTAGTAGATGTAATGCCCGATCGGGAGTAAAAGCGTCAGGCCCAGCCCACCCGCCCGCCAAACAGCTGCTGATGCCATGCCCACGGCTTTGCGTGGGCATGCGGGCGCTTCCATGCCCA
>DATJGQ010000696.1:0-2337 GCA_035494815.1 Gemmataceae bacterium | reverse complement strand
GGGACGTTGAAGCGAGGCGACCGGCGGGGCGCGCCCCATTGCGGCCCGCCCCGGCAAGCGAGCATACACCGAGCGGCGCGCCGACCTGGCGACCGACGTCGCTGGCCTTTGCTCGCGGCGGTCAGAGCGTGCTCGCCTTGTACCGGGACAATGTTCTTGTGGAGTGGGACCGCAACGCCGGAACCTCGTCCAGCTGGGAGGGAGTGCCCCCTTGTTCCGGTGCCGGGCAAGATTTGGACTGCTCAGCGGACGGGCGAACCGTCGTCGTGGTGGGCAACGCGTCCTGGCGGCCATGGGACGCCGAGCGACGGCGCTGGGCGAACGAGGGCGGGAATCTGGGATGCAGGATCACAGGGATTTGCGTCTCGGCCGACGGCCAACTGTTCGCCGCCTGCGACATCGACGGGACTATCCGACTGGTCGACATCCCTTCCGCTCGGGAGCGCGTCGCCATTGTCGGGCAACACCACATACTCGATTCGCTCGGGATGACGTTCAGCCCCGACGGCCGAACCTTGGCCACGTTAAGCCACGGCACCGTTCGGCTCTGGCAAGTGGCGACCGGGCTGGAGTTGTTCGCGCTGGATCATACCCCAGGCGGCGGCGCAGTACCGGGCTTTGGCGGGATCGCGATTCGTTTTCGTACCGATGGGCGGGCACTCGTTGCCGCCGGACCTCGAGAACACTCCACGCGAGTGATCGTCTGGCACGCCGCCCCGGCGGTCGAGTGGATGGACAAGAACAAGCCGAAGGACGACGAACTGCGCCGCTTCCGGGCCGAGGCCGAGGAGGGGCTCGGCGTCAAGGCAGAACCACAGGGCGCGCCGCCCCGGCCACCCAAAGATTAGCACCGATCGCTCGTTGGTAATCCCGTTGACGTGACGTGACCGCCGGCGGTTGTCCCGCCGGCCCGGCCTCGCCCCGGCGCCCAGTCTGCGCGCCCGGGGGACGGAGGCGCTGTTGTCTCGCAGACCGCTTACCGATGGAGATCATTCGATGACCGTCGCATCCTGGTTGCGCCCGCTCAAGGCTAAACTGAGCCGCAATGCCCCCCATAGGCCCGCCCGCAAACGCCCGGCGCGGCGGCTACGGCTCGAACCGCTGGAAGACCGCACCGTACCCGCCACCGTCTCGGGCAGCCCCGGCAACGACACATTCCGCCTCAGCGGTAACGGCCCTTACACTGTCACCGTTGACCTCGACTCGAACGGAATTGACGACCTGATCAACGTTTCGCTGGCGAACGGAGACGTTCTGGACGGGCTCGGCGGGAGCGACACGCTGATCGGACCAAACGTAAACACGACTTGGGACGGCTCGGTCAATGGCATCGTCGGCTACACCGGCATCGAAAACCTTAAGGGCGGGACCAAGGCCGACACGTTCACCTTCCACCGCATGAGCGGTGAATTCCACGGTCTGTCCGGCGAAATCGACGGCGGCGGCGGGACGGACAACCTCGTCTTCGTGGAAGACGACGGTCCGTGGGGAGGGTTCCGCGTGGACCTTCAGGACAGCCGCGTGACGGCGAACACTGGTGAAACGGCCGTTGGCAGCTTCACCAACGTCGAAAGGGTGGAAATGGTGGGCGCGGACGGGAGTACCCTGGTTGGCCCGAACCAGGAGACCATCTGGTCCATCACCAGCCCGGGGGCCGTTACGGTCTGGACCATGACCTTCGCCGGATTCGCCAATCTGGCGGGCGGCACCGGCAACGACACGTTCAGCTTAGGATCGGCCGGTTCCATCAGCGGCACGATTACCGGTGGCGGCGGGACGGACAAACTCGACTACTCGGCTGCGACGGCTGACGTCGTCGTCAACCTGACGACCGGCCAAGCGGACCGCACCGGCGGCGTCAGCGGGTTCGTCAACGTGACGGGTGGATCCGGCAACGACATCCTCATCGGCACGGCGGCAGCCAACACGCTGGTCGGTGGAAATGGCGACAACATCCTTCTGGGCGGCGGAGGGAACGACACCCTCACCGGCGGCACCGGCGCGGACATCCTCATCGGCGGGTCCGGGGCCGATTCGTTGTCCGGTGCCGGCCGCGGCGACATCTTGATCGGCGGCTACCTGTCCTACTTCGACGAGTCGACCGGCACGGCCGATCTCGTCGCCTTGGACGCACTGCGGGCCGAGTGGACCCGGACGAACCTGACCGGCGGCCCCAAGTCGAAGTACGCGCTACGCATCGCCCATCTGGACGGCAGCAATCCAACCGGCGGCCTAAACGGTGCGTACCGGCTGGATGCGACGACCGTGTCCGACGACGGGGTCATCGACTCGTTCGATGGCGGCCATAGCTACGATTGGTTCTTCGTCGGGGCCGGA
>DATJGQ010000695.1:0-3895 GCA_035494815.1 Gemmataceae bacterium | reverse complement strand
CCACCCCGCTCGCCAAAATCATATTCCTGTTGGAGGCCCGCGATGCTTCCGCCGCGATTCACCCTGCGGGAACTGCCGTTCTCCGCCCGTTTGACCCTGGCCCTGTTCCTCGTCAGCGTCGGCCTCGGTTATGGAGCGGCGCTCGTCCAGATCCACTTCCAGCACGCTAGCCCCGGCGAATTCATGCCGTCGGCCCATGACGTGGTCGTCAAATTCCACGGCGACCCGGACCCGCACAAGCGCGTCAGTACGCTGCAGCGGCTCATCGAGGCGGGCGAAGGACCGTCGTTCAACGGCTCCGGCACGATGGCACCGGCGTTCACCACGCGGTCGTCGGGTTGGAAAAGCGCCCTGCGGCAGAAGCCCGAAGCCGACCTACGCCGCGACCGCGACGGCGAGCGCGACGCCATTCTCCTCTGGCTCAAAGACGGGCTCGGCCAAGCCGCCTACGACGCCGACCGACTGCCGCTGCCGACCTCCTGGGGCGATAAGCCGGTGACCGCCGACTTCAAGACCGACGACGGCGCGGTCAAGATCAAGTCGCTCCTGACCGAACGCTGCGTCCGCTGTCACCAGAAAGACGGCGACGATCAGAACGCGGCGAACTATCCGCTCGACAACTACGCCGCGCTCGCGAAGTACGCCCGCGTCGAGCCGGCCCCCGGGGCGATGTCGTTGGTCAAGCTGGCGCAGTCCACGCACGCCCACCTCTTGAGCTTCGCGATGCTCTATACGCTGACGGGGCTGCTGTTCGCGCTGACCAATTACCCGGCCTGGCTGCGGGTGACGCTCGGGCCGCTGGTACTTGCCGCGCAACTCGCCGACATCGCCTGCTGGTGGCTGGCCCGCATCGACGGCGTCGCCGGCGAGCAGTTCGCGATGGCGATCCTGTGGACCGGCGGCATCGTCGGCGCGGGGCTGGCCGCGCAGATCGTGCTGACGCTGTTCCACCTGTTCGACAAGACGGGCCGGTGCGTGCTGTTGGCGTTGTTCGTCTTCGGCGGCGCAGGGCTAGGCTTACTGAAACATCACGTCATCGATCCGCACCTGGAAGCGCAAAAAGCGGAGCGCGTCACGCCTGCGTCGGGGACTTGAGCCGAATTGCAGGCCGGCCCCGGTTTTCCGATGTCGCACGTCGGTCCGGCGGGAAGGGCGGTCAGGGTTTTCGGGACCGCTGCGGGTGGGCGCGTCGTGACGAGTTTTTGGCATTTGAGAGGCCTTGCATCGCCGCAAGCGGCGCGATCGTCGGGTAGACTTGTCGCGAGACACGGATGCCACGGTCCGTTCCGCGGACCGCACTGACAGGAGGATTGCGATGCGTCGATGGCTCCTCGGCCTCTGCGCGGGCGTCGGGCTGTTCGCGGTGTTTAACTCCGCCGCGCCGGCGCAAGAGCCGCCGCTGCCCCGCTTCTACTACTACCCGTACTACTACTACATGCACAGCTATTGGCCGAGCAACAGCGCGCCCTGGCCCGAGGCGCCCGGCCAGCCGTACATGAAGCCGCCGGCCTACATGGCCTACCCGCCGTTTCTGGAAAACCGCTGGCGGTACGACCTCTGGGGCGGCATGCGTTTCTACCAGGGCCAGCACTTCTGGCTTGACCAGTTCTGAGCGCGTCCCCGATCATCAAGAGCCGACCCGTGAGAACGGGCCGGCTCTTTTTGTTTTGGGGCCACTTCCATGCGCTATCTCCTCACCCTGCTCGCCGCTTGCGGCTATGCGAGCGTCACCTTCGCCGATTCGCTCCCGAATACGCAGCCGTTGATTTTCGAGGGCGATCCCGCGGCCGCGATGGTCGCCGGCCTGCACAAGTACCTCGACCGTGAGACGGCCGCGTCAGTGGAGAAGCGGAAGCAGTTCTGGAAGCCGGATTTGTCTTCCGCCGAGGCGTACGCGAAGTCGGTCGAGCCGAACCGCGAGCGGCTGAGGAAAATCCTCGGCGTTGTGGACAGGCGATTGCCACCGCGGGGGGAACTGGTCGCCACGACCGAGACGCGTACACTCGTGGCGGAAGCAAAGGACTACACGGTTCACGCAATTCGCTGGCAGGTGTTGCCGGGTGTAGAGGGCGAAGGCCTCTTGTTGGTGCCGGCCAACAAGGTCGTCGCCGGCGTCGTCGCCATCCCCGACGCCGATTGGACGCCGGAGATGATCGCCGGCCTCGCCCCGGGTGTGGCCGCGGAGTCGCAGTTCGCCCGGCGGCTTGCGGAGAACGGCTGCTGCGTCGTCGTGCCGACGCTGATCGACCGAAAGGACGACTTCTCCGGCAACGCGAAGCTCAACCGGCGGACGAATGAGTCGCACCGCGAGTTCGTCTACCGAATGTCCTATGAAATGGGCCGACATGTCACCGGCTACGAAGTGCAGAAGGTCCTGGCGGCCGTGGACTGGCTGTCGCAGCGCATGGGGAATGCCCCGTTGGGGGTATTTGGGTACGGAGAGGGCGGTGCGATTGCGTTATACAGCGGGGCAACGGACGAGCGAATCGGCGTGGTCGGCGTCAGCAGCTATTTTGGGCCGCGGGAAGCCCTTTGGGACGAGCCGATTGAGCGAAACGTTTGGGGACTGCTGCGAGAATTCGGCGACGCGGAGATTGCCCAGTTGATCTGGCCGCGGCACCTCGTCGTCGAATCGTGCCTCGGTATCACCCATCAAGGCTCGGTCAAGAGCGGCGGCCAGGCGGCACCCGGACGATTGGTCCCGCCACCCATCCCCGCCGTGCGCGGCGAGTGCCAGCGCGCGGCAGACATCTTCGGTCAGGTCATCAGTCATCCGACCGGACGGTTAGCCTTTTGGTTTGAAATCAAGGGCTCCTCCGAACCGGAGCGAGGCCCGATCCCGGTCAGCAGCGGTCTCGCGATGTTCTGGAGTCGGTTGCAACCGGGACCACGTCCCGCCACGGACATTCTCAAACTTCCGACCGACGGTGCACCGGCAGAATTGCGCACGAGGAACGATTCCGGCGCCCGCCAACGACGCCAACTCGACCAGCTCGTCGCCTACACGCAGAAACTCTGGCGCGACAGCGAATTCACCCGCGACGCCTTCTTCTGGAAAAAGACCGACTCGTCCTCGCCCGAGAAGTGGCAGAAATCCTGCGACCCGCTCCGCGCCTACTTCTGGGAAGAAGTCATCGGCAAACTGCCGCCGCCGACGCTGCCGCCGAACCCGCGGACGCGGCAGGTGTACGACGAGCCGAAATGGACCGGGCACGAGGTCATGCTCGACCTGTACCCGGACGTGTTCGCGTACGGCATCCTGCTCACGCCGAAGGACCTCAAGCCTGGCGAACGGCGGCCGGTCGTAGTCTGCCAGCACGGCCTCGAAGGCACGCCGCGGAGCTGCATCGACCCCGAACGGCGGACGATCTACAACCGCTTCGCCGCGAAACTCGCCGACCTCGGTTACGTCGTGTATTGCCCGCAGAACCCGTATTACGGCGAGAACACTTTCCGCCAGGTGCAGCGGAAGGCCAACCCGCTCAAGCTGTCCCTCTTCTCCTTCATCATCCAGCAGCACGCGACGACGATCGACTGGCTCTGCACGCTGCCGTACGTGGATAAAGACAGCATCGCGTTTTACGGGCTGAGCTACGGCGGCAAGACCGCGATGCGGGTGCCGGCCGTCGAGCCGCGGTATTGCCTGTCGATCTGCTCCGGCGACTTCAACGAGTGGATCGGCAAGAACGTCTCGGTGGACCTGGACCGCAGTTACATGTGGACCCGCGAGTACGAGATGCCGGAGTTCGACCTCGGCAACACGTTCAACTACGCGGAGATGGCCGGCCTGATCGCGCCGCGGCCGTTCATGGTCGAGCGCGGCCACGACGACGGCGTGGGCACCGACGAGATGGTGGCCTACGAGTGCGCCAAGGTCCGCCGCCTCTACAGCAAG
>DATJGQ010000694.1:0-4401 GCA_035494815.1 Gemmataceae bacterium | reverse complement strand
AGCGCATTCCCCCGGCGCTCGAGCGCTGGTAAGTCCTCGGGGCGCTCACGCGACCCCGCTCGCCTTTGGTCACTTCCGCGTCGCCAAGTACTCCAACAAGTCGGCCGCCTGCTGAGCCGTCATATCTCGCAGTAACCCGTCCGGCATGAGCGACTGGCGGGCCGGGACGAGCGACTCGACCTCCGCGGCTTTGAAACGCACCTCTTCGTTCTTCGCATCGCGGAGCACGACCTCGCTCGCGTCCTTTTTCACGAGTATTCCCTGCGCCTGTTTGCCGCCGGTCGTCGTGGCCAGATAGGCGACGTACTGCGGCTCAACGCGGCGCGACGGTTCAAGTAGGCTTTCGAGCAATTCCGGCCGGGTGCGGTCCTTGCCGATGTGCGAGAGGTCCGGGCCGAGGACCGTGCCCTGTTCGCCGATCTTGTGGCAGGTCTGGCACTGCGTCTCTTTAGTCCAAAAGATGACCTTGCCGCGCTCGGCGTCGCCCGTGAGGGCGAGGATCGCGGCCGGCCGCGGGTTCGGGCCGAGCTTGCGGGCGCCGGTGTGCGGCAGGTAGCCGTCGAAGAGGTCGCGGACCGGGCCTGCCGGCAGTGCGGCCGCGGCGGCGAGTACCTGGTCGCGCGTCGCGGCGGGAAGCGAATTGCGGCCGACGGCGCGGGCAAAGGCCAGGGCGTTAGCCGGCGCTCCAAGACCATGGGCGATTTCTTCAACGCTCATCCCGATGCCTGACGGTCGCGGAGGTCCAGGCGAACGCGGTGTCGATGCCGGCAGGCTCGTGATCCAGTCATGGACGACGGCCAGCCCGGTCTCGTCGGGCCATTCGGAGCCGAGGTGCGGCATGCGGTCGCGGCCGAACTTCGACATGCGGTAGTAGAGTGTACTCCGATACGGATCGCCGGCCGCGATGATCCGCGCGTCCGGAAGGCCGAAGTCGCCGCGGTACGGCCGCACGTCCACCGCCTTTAATTTCTCGACCGGCGAGAACGCGATCAGCTCCAGGTCAACGGCCCCGCCGCCGCCAAAACGGTGACAATGGCCGCAGTTCGTGTTCAAGTAACTGCGGGCCCGCAACATCGCGTCGGCACCGGCGTCATACGGGTCGACCAGTTTTTGCTGTTTCGCCAGATACTCGGACGTGAGCGGCGCGGCGGGCTTATTGTTCGCGGCGAGGTGCCGGATGACGCCGGCGGCTTCGAACGCGGCCAACTGGTTCATCCGCGACGGCCCCACCTCGATGTCGCGATTCAGTTGGGCGACGTTGAAGCCGAGCGCCGTCTCCGCCCACGGCGTGTGACACTGCAAGCACTGCGTGCGACTGTGAAACGTCCAGACGTGCTCGCGCTTGCCGCCGGGCAGCGACGAATCGGTAACGGTGAAAACCCGCTCGCCGCCGTCCGCGGGCACGAGCGTGGCGTCGGTCTGGGCGTCGTTCCATGCGTAGGTGTAGCCGCGCCAGTATCTGCCGTCGGTGTGCAATAACTGCGTTTCGATATTTCGCCGGCTCGCCGGATTGCCGCGCTCCAGTTCGAGGGACAGCGTCTTGACCAGCGCGGCATTCTCGGGGAATTCGAACAGCCGGCGGAACATGGCCCCGGGAATTTGCACTTGCCGCGGGTGCCAGGTGACCTGCGACGTGCCCGGCAGTCCGAGCCAGTGTTTCGCCGTCGCCCCGTCGGACCATTGCGCCGCCGTCACGGAAAAAGGGGTCACGCCTTCGGCCGGCTGCTGATCGCGGACGGAGGCGAAAATACCTGTAGCCGAAAGCGTCCGCGGGAATTCGCCGGTCGCGGGCGGCGGCGGATTCCGCACCAGAACATTGATCGTGCCGAGATCGTAGTCGAGGAAGTACAACTCGCCGGCGTCGTCCTCGCCCATCGCCGAGAGTCGCACCGCCGGATCGATCAGTTCAACCATCGACAGCAGGCGGTCCTTCTCCGCGCGGGCGGCCCAGACGCGCTTCGTTTCATAGTCGCCGAAGATGTACGCCCCCGCCAGTTCGGGGAACTTCGTGCCGCGATAGACGTACCCGCCGGTGACGCTAGCGGAAATTGAGTGCGGCAAGTCGATCAGCGGCGCTCGAATCGGCGTGGGCCCCGGCGGGAAGTTGACGTTTACGGGCTGCCGCGCCTCCATGATCGACCAGCCGTAGTTGCCGCCGCGCTCGACCCGGTTGACCGATTCCCACAACTCCCAGCCGACGTCGGCCACCCACAGATCGCCGGTCAGCCGGTCGATGCTCATCCGCCACGGGTTGCGGAAGCCGTACGCCCACACCTCCGGTCGCGCGTCTTTCAGGTCCACGAAGGGGTTGTCCTTGGGTACGGCGTAGTTCTTAGCCGGGTCTTTCCGGTCGACGTCGATCCGCAGGACCGACGAGAGCAAGTCGCTGATGTCCTGGCCGGTCTTGAATAGATCGGGGGGGTTCGGGTCCGTGGCGTCGCCGGTGGAGATGTAAAGGTAGCTGTCGCGACCGAAGTGGACGTCGCCGCCGTTATGGCCGCCCTGCAGCCAGGTGAGCAGGATCTCCTCGCTGTCCGGGTCGAGCCGCGGCGGATCGCTGCGCGTGACTTTGAACCGCGACACCCGCGTGCCGTCGGCCAGGTTCTTCTCGTTGTTCTTGCCTTTGAGCGTGTAGCAGACGAAGCACTCGCGGTTCTCGGCGAACCGTGGGTGGAAGACTAGGCCGTAAACCGTCTCGACGCCTTTCGCACCGGGATTCTGGTTGAGCGTCTTCAGTTCGGTCATCGGATCGAAGAACAAGTCCGGCGTGGCGTCCGGCTGGTTGCGGAACGAGTAGACCTTGCGCTCGTGCTCGGCGACGACGACGCGATCGGATCCCGGAATGCGGGCGAAGAGGAGCGGGCGGTAGAGTTTGACGTTGGGAAAGGCGCGTTCGATGCGATACGGCGGCGGCGGTTCGGGCGAGCCGACGACGCGGGAAGTCGTCCAGGGTTTGCGGGCGGGAACGCCCTCACCCCCGTCCGCTCTCCCGCAAAGTCGGGAGAGGGGGGAAAGCACGCCGACGACGGCGAGTAGCACGGTTGCGAAAACGAGCTTACGCGGCATGATGTGGCTCGGGGCTGCGAGATTTCCAGTGAGACCGGGCACAGAATACCATAGTGGGCTGTCGGTTGGCAGTGGCCGATTCGCCAGAACCCGTTAAATCGGGTATGATTGCGGCGGGGAAAAATCGGAGAAAAAAAGTGTATACGCCAGGCTTCCTGCGGGCAGTACTAGGTGGGAACGGCGCTCGGACCGGAGAATCGGAGTTGATGATCCGCCTTCATCCCAAAGCCGTCGATCGGCAAGTGGCCGTGCAGCCTCACGGCACGGCCGAACCGACCGACGGCGAGTTATTAGGCCGGTTCGCGAAAGTCCGAGACCGTGCGGCGCTCGAGTTACTCGTGCGCCGCCATGGCCCGATGGTCCTCGGTGTCTGCCGGCGGCTGCTCGGCCCCGGCCCGGATGCCGATGACGCCTTTCAGGCCACCTTCCTCGTGCTCGTCCGCAAAGGGGCGACGCTGCGGCGACCGGGGTTGGTGGCCAATTGGCTTTATGGCGTCGCGCTTCGCGTCGCTCGGAAGGCGCGGGCTCTCGGCCGACGGCGCCGCGACCGGGAGGAGCCGATGATCGACCTCCCCGCCCGGGCGGCCGACTTGGCCGACCACGAATTGCGCTACGTCCTCGACATAGAACTGGATCGTCTGCCGGAAAAATACCGAGCGCCGATCGTCCTGTGCCACCTCGAGGGGCACACGCTCGACGAAGCCGCCCGGATGCTCGGCTGGCCGAAGGGAACGGTCGCGGGCCGGCTCTCCCGCGGCCGGGATCAGTTGCGTGGCCGGCTCGCCCGTCGGGGCGTGGCCGTCGCCGCGCCGAGTTTGGAGCAAACCCTTGCCAGCCGGGCGCCGACGGTGGTGTTGCCGGAACCGCTCGTGCACGCGGCCGTCCGCTCCGCCCTGGACGGGACCGCGCCGGCGGCGGTGGCGAAGTTAGCCGACGCCTTCATGAAGGAGGCGGCCCGGCGGTCGGTCTCGGTGGCGTTGCTGGGGCTCACGGCGGTGCTGCTGATGCTCGGCTCCGGCGCAATGGTCGCGGCCGGCGTCAGCATTTGGACCGCACCGCCCTGCTGCCACATGGACATTCGGAAATAGGCCACAGACAGAATCGTTTCAGCCGTCACGGGCTTTTCCCATCTCGACCGATGTTACGGAATTGCGGCCGTGCCAGCCGGCCCGTCCGCCGTCCGGGCCGCGACATTCGCTCTGACAGCCCGCCCGATCTCCCCCTGGGCGGGAGCGGAGGAGTCGTCGCCGGCCCGGACGCGGCCGGGAAACCCGCTCCGCCGCGCGTCGCGGCTAAACGTTTAGCCGCGACGCGCAGCGGAGCGCGAACAGCGAC
>DATJGQ010000693.1:0-2524 GCA_035494815.1 Gemmataceae bacterium | reverse complement strand
GAGCACAGCGAGCGCGTGTGTATGTAGTCGCATATCGCCTTCCCCCTGGGCTCGCTGCATGATAGCGAAAGCGTCAGGGCCGTCAAACGCGGCGGGCTGGGCGAAGCGGGTGGTCCGATGTACGCCGCCAGCCGGGCCGCGACGCCCTGTCTATCTCTTGCCTGCTGTCAGCGTTCACGCGTAGGATTGCCGTTACGTCGGGGGGGACGGGTCCCTTCTTTTTTCTTTCTCGGGGAGGAAGCTCATGCAAGGCATTAGAGTTAAATCGTGGTTAGCTTCGGGGCTGCTCGTCGGAGCGATGGCGACTGCTGCCTGCGGCGACGACGACGGCGGCAACAACGCCGACGCGACGCCGGACATCGACGGGACGCCGGACTACGACGGACCGGCGCCGACGTGCGAGGGCACGCTCGACTGCCCCGAGGGCGGCGAGGTTCGGGTCGAGATCGTGAACTGCACCCCCGGTGCGTGCCCGGGCGGCGAAGACACCGCGACGCGCATCACCGCATTCTTCGTGAGCAACGCGGACAGCGGCAACACGCCTGACGCCTTTCCGCCCATCGCCCCGGGGCAGTGCTGGGATCTCTCGAACGACGACCTGTGGCCGACTGCTCAGGGCGAGAACCGGACCTACATCGACGTCGGTGGCGTGGCCATCGGAGGTGCCGCCACGACCAGTCTCCTGGTCCCGCCGCCCGGCGCGGTGGACGGCCTCGACCTGATCGCGCGCCACCACAGCACGTGGTGGGTCAGCTACACCGGTCCGAACGTGGTGACCGACGACAGCTCGTTCAACGTGTTGATCGGCGGATCCGATGACTACCCTGCGACGGCGAAGGCGGCCTGGGGCTACATCCCGAAGGCGTTCACGCTCACCGATCCGGGCTTCGATACGGTCCACCTCACGCCGGACGAGGACGCGACCTTCACCTGGGAGCACGTCGCGTCGAACACCACCGAGCCGGTCATCGGCCTGGTTGGCTTTGGCCTGCCGGGCGTGGGGCCGCAGATCGTGTGCCCGGAGATCGACGACGGCTCGATCACCGTGCCCGCGGCGATGGTCAACAAGCTGCTCGCGCTCGGCACGAGCGGCGGCTTGAACCGCCAGACCTTCGTCCACGTGCCGCACGACTTCGTGGTCAACGGCGAGCACCGCCGGGTCGATGTCCTCGGCGTGTACTGCTACGCGAACCTGTGGACCTCTCCGTGACCGTCTAGGATTCGGGCCACACCCCGACGCAGCACACTCATCGAGTGCAAGAACAGCGGGGCCCGAGCAGGGCCCCGTTGCCATTTTCGGTGTCGGTCGCACGTCGCGTGGCTCGGAAACGTGCCGCGGCGCACGCCGATCGCGCGTCGAGATCGATTTTTTTCATTTTTTTATCGTCCCGAAATTGACTTGGATGAGGCGAAATAACAGTAATTTATCTTAATAATTTGATAAGAAAAGTATTGAGTGCCACCCCCATAACCATGGGCATAGCAGACCAAAAGTCGTTTTATTCCGTGAATGTATGTCGTCGTGTTGAAGAAACCTCAATTGTCAAGCGGTTAGGTCTAGCGCAAGGTTGGTCCTGGGTCACGCGACCCTCCAGGAGTAGACAACCCCATGCCGATCCGCTTCCGTCCGTTGCTGCGATCCACTCTTCCAGCCATCGCTCTGGCCGCTGTGGGCTGCGACCAGGGCGGAGTCGACCCAGAGCTCAGCAGTTCTTACGACACGCTTTCACAGCCAAGCGGCGAGACGATCGCTCGCTGGAACAAGAACGCCATCGCGATCCTCCTGCCCAGCGTCCCCCCGACGGGTTTCACCCGCGGTGAGGCGATGGTGCACATCGCCATGCACGATGCCGCCAACGCGGTCCGGCCGCGATATCAGGCCTACGCCTACACGACGGACCAGGACACCGGCGCCGACCCGGCCCTGGCTGCCGCGGCGGCCGCCCACGACGTCCTCAAGGCCATCGTGCCGGCCAAGGCTGCCCAGCTCGACAGCATGCTGGCGGTCGATCTCGACAGCGTCAAGCAGGAGTCGCTCCGCGAGCACTCGCTCGCGGTGGGCGCCGCCGCTGCCAACGCGATCGTCGCGCTCCGCTCGACCGATGGGAGCACGGCGGTGCAGCCGTACTCGAACACGCCGGGGCCCGGCAACTACCAGGGCGCGTTCATCACGCCGCAGTGGGGCGCCGTCACTCCTTTCGTGCTGGATTCCGGCGGTCAGTTCGTGGGCGATGGGCCCCCTGACCTCAGCTCGGCCCAGTGGGCCGCGGACTACAACGAGGTGAAGTCGCTGGGCGCCCTCAACAGCACGACCCGTACCGCCGAGCAGACGGCCGAGGCGAAGTTCTGGCTCGAGAACCCGCCGACCGTCTACAACCGCGTCCTCCAGCGGACGGTCATCTCGCAGGGGCTGGACCTCTGGGAGTCGGCGCACGTGTTCGCGCTGGTCCAGATCGCCTTCGCCGACGCCGCCATCTCCTCCTGGCACGCCAAGTTCGCCTACGACTTCTGGCGGCCGATCACG
>DATJGQ010000692.1:0-2296 GCA_035494815.1 Gemmataceae bacterium | reverse complement strand
CGGCAACACCCTGCGGGCTTCCCGCAAGGCGCAACTGCGCACCGAACTGGCCGCAGCCAACGCGAGCGCGGAGGAAACGCGCAAGGCACTCGACGAGTTCGACCGCCGCCCCGTCCGCTATCAGGACGTGGAGCGGTTCGTGAACACGTTAGAGGGGCAGTACGCGGCGATCCTCTACTCGCTCCAAAAGGACGCGCCGGCGGCGGGAGAAGCGGAGTTCAACGCCCTGGACCTCGCCCCGGACGAGTGGCTCAGCGTAACGGCAAAATTGCTGTCCATGCAGGTGGTCGAACGTCCGGCGGAAGGGCAGGGGCCGGGCGGCCCTTTACCGGCAACGGGCGGGGGCGAAAGCCAGCCGACAAACCCGCCCCCGCCGAGCGAGACTTCTACTCCGAAGCTAGACGCCTCCGGTTCTACCTAAACCTTTCAGACGATCCAATTAACCTGCCCCTCGACGTGTTTAACGACGCGCTGGCGGACGCCTTCTACTTCGCGTCCGAGGACAAGGGCGCGGACGTGGCGGGCCGGCGCAAGCTCGCCAAGGTGGCCGCGCGTGCGGCGGAACTGCGCAAGTACGGGCCGGGCGGCCCGTGGTGGACCGTGACCGAATGAGCGCGACGCAATCCGGCATCACCTACGACCTTCGCTTGAACGCCCCGGCGCTCGACGCCGACTTGGCGCAGGCCGAGGCGCGCATCACGTCGAGCGTGACGAAGATGAACGCCCTGCGGGTCGTCATCCCCGTCAGCCTCGACCTCTCGGCGTTCAACGCGCAGGCGGCGCAGGTCAACAGCACGCTCGCCGGCTGGCAGAATGGAATCACGATCGGCGGCGCGGGCGCTGGCGGGATCGGCGGGGGAGGTGGTGGTGGCGGCGGCGGGACGTTCAACGCCACGCAGAACAACCTGACGGCGATCCAGAACAACGTAACGGCCGTCCAGCAGATCCAGCAGAACTTCACGCAGATCAATCAGGTGGCCGAGCAGGCGGCCACTGCTGCCAGCGCGGCCAACCGGAGCCTTGGCGGGGTCGTCAACAACCTCCGCGCCTTCCACCGCAGCCTCTACACGATCGCGGCCATCGCGCAGGGGGCGGAGTCGGTCATCGGACTCGGGCAGGCGATCTACGCGAACCAGACGGGCTCACCGGAGCAGGCGGCGGCGGCCGTCAAGTCGGCGCAGCAGGATATCCGCACCATTCCCATTGTCGGCCCGCTCGCCTCGCGGCTCGGCGGCGAGATTAACAGGGGACTTTCCGCGATTGGCAACGTCCGATTCGGCCAAGGCGGACGCATCCTCCCGAGTTCGCTTGAGAGCGACCAAGGCTACGCCGAGCGAATCGGGGAGGAACAGGAGAAGCGCGAAGTCCAGCTCAAGCGCATGGCCCGCGACGCGCACGTAGGGCGTGAAACCGAGAAGCAACTTGAGAGCTACGAGGACCGTCAGCGGCGCAGCGCCCGCCCGGCCGATTCCGTCGCGGACCGGCACCGCAACGAGGTGCAGGACGTAAACCAGGCCGCGGTTGACCTGCGGAAGCGCCTTGAGGAAGAGCGGGGCGGGCGTCCGCTATCAGCGGCAGACCGGCAGAGGATCGAGGGAGCGCGGCTCGCGGACGTGGGCCGGCTGAACCTCGATTACGCCGTGGGACAGGCCGAGGTAAGGAACCAGCAATACTCCGAGATCGCCGGGTTACGTGCCGGGAACGCGGGCCGTACGACTGACCAGCGGCGCGTCGAGTTCAGCGAGCGGCTGCGGCGCGAGCAACTGGCGGCGGAGAAGGAATCGCCGGAGGCCGCGGCGCGGTTCAGCCGGGACATTGCCCCCGAGAAGCAAAAGCAATTCGACCGGGACGAACTGCTCAAAGCGGAGAAGGAGAAAACCGAATCCGCGCAGCGCGTCGCGGACATCCAGGGCCGGACGCTCGAAATCGGGCTGCGGCAAGCGGGTTACACCTACGCCGCGGACGTGCAGGCGTACAACCGGGCGTGGGACGCGAAGATCGCCAAGATGCAAGAGGCGGTCGCGCAGGAAACGGACCTCGCGGAGAAGCAACGTCGTCAGGACGAGCTAGACGCGGCCCGCCGGGAGCGGGCGGCGGACCAGGCCGCATACGTCGAGCAGCGCAAGCGCGAGGAAGAAAGCAAAACACTTGAGCACGAAAGCCGGCTCGCCGTCCTGCGCCTGCAAATCGCCGGCAACACCGAGGCCGCTTCGCGGGCGGCGCTCGCCAAACAATACGAGGATCGCCTTAGCAAGCTCGGACCGAACGACCCGGACCGCGTGCGCATCGAGCAGGA
>DATJGQ010000691.1:0-2333 GCA_035494815.1 Gemmataceae bacterium | reverse complement strand
CCTGCGCTCCCCTCGAAGACTCGGGTCGCGGCGGAACGATTGGGAGTCTTCGATGAACCTCAAGATGGGCAAAGCGACCCGCGAAGCCTTCGGGCACGCTCTCGAAGCACTCGGCGGGGAGCACGCCGACGTCGTGGTCGTCGACGGCGACGTGCACAACTCGACGTACACGGAGTTCTTCGGCAAGGAGTACCCCGACAGGTTCTTCAACGTCGGCATCGCCGAGTCCGACATGGTGGGCATCGCCGCCGGGCTGGCCAGCGCGGGAAAGCGCGCGTGGGTCTCGAGCTTCGCCTGCTTCGTCATGTGCAATGCCTATGATCAGCTGCGGATGTCGGTGGCGTTCCCGTGCCTGGACGTAAAAGTCGTCGGCACGCACGCCGGCATCTCGATCGGCGAAGACGGTCCGTCGCAGATGGGAATTGAGGACGTGAGTCTCGCGTGCTCGTTGCCGAATTTCACGGTCATCGTGCCGTGCGACGAAGTGTCCATGACAAAGGCCGTACAGGCCGTCGCGCGGACGAAGTCGCCGACGTATCTCCGCGCCGGGCGGCCGAAGGTGCCGGTCGTTTATCCGGACGGTTGCGACTTCCGCGTCGGCAAAGCGATCAAGCTCCGGGACGGGAAGGACCTGACCATCATTGCCAACGGGTTGATGGTATCGGCGGCGCTGGAAGCGGCGGAGCAGTTGGCGCCCAAAGGTGTGCAGGCCCGAGTGCTGGACATGCACACGGTCAAGCCGTGCGACGACGCGGCGGTGTTGGCCGCGGCGAAGGAGACGGGGCGGATCGTCGTCGCGGAAGAGCATTTGCTGCACGGCGGGCTGGGCAGCGTGGTCGCGATGTCGGCGGCGCGACAGCACCCGGTGCCGATGCGGTTCGTAGGGTTGAAAGATACGTTCGCGGAATCGGGCCCGCCGGAGGCGCTGTTGGCGAAGTACGGGCTGACGGCGGGTGATATCGTTCGAGAGTCATTGGCGTTGGTCGGGAAATAGCTTTTTGTTTCGGCGAAACAAAAACAGTCACAATTGCACTTCCGGCAACGGTTCTTGCGCCGCCGCCTTTTGCGCCGCCTCTGCGACGACATCCGCTAAGTGCATATACGCCCGCCCCACCGGCGAGTCCGGCAACCGCTGCACGATCGGCTCCCCTTGGTCGCCGCACTCGGTCACCCGCGGGTCGATCGGCAGTTCGCCCAGCAGCGCGACGCCCGCCTGCTCGGCCATCTTCCGCCCGCCTCCTTGGCCGAAGATATAGTGCTTCTGCCCGGGGGCCGGCTCGAAATAACTCATGTTCTCGATGATGCCGAGTACCGGGACGTTCACCTGCCGGAACATTTCCAGCCCTTTGCGGGCGTCGATCAGCGCGACATCTTGCGGCGTCGTGACGATCACTGCCCCGGTCAATGGGCAGGTCTGCGTCAGCGTCAGTTGAGCGTCGCCGGTGCCGGGCGGCAAGTCGATCACCAGGAAGTCGAGGTCTCCCCAGGGGATCTTCGTCAAGAAGTCGGTGACGGCCTTGTGCACCATCGGCCCGCGCCAGATCACCGCCTGCTGCGGCGGCACGACGAAGCCCATCGACATGAGCTTGAGTCCGTACTTTTCGAGTGGGAACTGCGTCGTCTGCGGGTCCACGGTGCCGACGCCCATCATGATCGGCACGCTCGGACCGTAAATGTCCGCGTCCATCAGGCCGACGCGCTGGCCTTTTTTTGCGAGCGCGAGAGCGAGGTTGGCGGCGACGGTCGATTTACCGACGCCGCCCTTACCGCTCGCGACCGCGATGACTTGCCGGATGCCGGGCAGAGAGAGCTTCGGCGTAACGCCGCCGTGATGGTGCATGGAAGACTCCGCTTTAGCGGGTGCGAGGTCTGATGGGACCTATGGGACTCATGGGACTTATGGGTCCTTCGGGACTCATTCTTGCATCTGGCATAATTGGCGCAGGTTCTCGAGAGTGTAGATGCCGGTATCGTGGCCGTCGTTCCAGGTGATTTTGTAGGCGTAGTACCCGACCGGCGTCATCGCGACCGGCCGCGGCGGACCGGCCTGAAGCTCCTTTTCGGGGATGACGCGGAACGGGTCAGGCGGCTTGGCCCGCTCTTCGCGGCAGGTGGCGCACGGGCAATGGGCGCGGAGCGACTGCCAGGTGATCGTGCCGCGGCGGCCGTCGGCCCATTCGATGAACAGGCGATCCTCGCCCTCACGCCGGATGACGGTCGGTCGCAGCGGTGCCGAAGCGGATGCGGTCATAGTGGCATTTTATGAGGCGAACGTCGAGGCGTAAGCCCGACGTGAAAGCACCACGGCGTTTGCGCGCTTTCACGTCGGGCTT
>DATJGQ010000690.1:0-2072 GCA_035494815.1 Gemmataceae bacterium | reverse complement strand
AGGCGCAGTAGTCGGCGCCCCAGATCAGTAAGGGTGACGCTAAAAGAAAAACGGCGGGCGACAGCAGAAATGACGCTTGGAACAGTGGGTCCATTTGCCCGGCTGTTTGGTGAGCCAATCCGATGGCCTGCCCCAGCGGAGCGAGACCGTGCACGGCACAATAGACGCCTACAGCCCGGATGAGAACGACGAGACCGGGCCACGGCCGCCGCGCTCGGCACGACTGACCGGTCCACCTCGATCTCACTCCCATGCAATTCCTCCGCGACTTCGAATCCGGACTCCCGAAAGACGCGTCTTGGAATGGCCGAGGTACAAATCGGGGGCGCACCGCTCTAGGCCATTGACAGCTCTCCATTTCGGCTGACCCTGGCTTGGACCGCAACGGACCCGAGGACAAATTAACGTTTCGTGTGTACTTGGTCGCCGGAAAATGCGTCGCTAGTCCCGGGGAACATGGAGAGGGGCCTGACGCGTCACGTGCTCATGAAGGGATGGATCCTGTGTCGCGAATCGAAAACGATCCACGACCCAGGATTCCCGATCATCAATTGAGCAGCCGCCGCATCACGTCGGACATGCTGACGACGCCGACCAGCACGCCGTCCTCGTCGATGACGAACAGGCGGTGCACCCGCAGGTGCAACATCTGCTCGATCACCTGGCGGGCCGGCGTGTCCGGCCGAACGGAGAGGACCACCGGCGTCATCAATTCGCGCACCGGCGTGCGGTCGGCGACTTCCACCTGGAAGCCATCTGCCGTCCCGCCGATCGTCTCCTGCAGGTCGGATTTGAGGTAGTATTCCGGCACCGGCCGGGCGTAGGTGACGGTGTTTCGGTCGTGGATGACGACGTCGGTCATGCTCAGCACGCCGATCGGCCGTCCGGCCGCGTCGGTCACCGGGGCTGCGGTGAACTTGCGGTCCACGAGCGTGGCGACTGCGCTGTGAAGCGGGGCGCCATGATCGATCGACACGACGTCCTCGGTCATCAGGTCGGCCGCCGTCTTGGCATGCAGGGTCAGTTTTCGATTGGCGCGCTCGGTCGCGGCGTCGCGGGTCATCGTGGCAGCGGTCATGGCAGTCTCCCCTCCAAAAGTAGGTCAATCGGCCGGCCGCACGACGAGCACAGGCGCCGCGGACGGCGTGGCTTTCAAGGTTCAATCGCGTCGCGCGAGGCGGGTGTCGCGGACGTGCGTGTGGCAGCGGACGCAGGTCATGGTCATGTCCATGTACGCCAGCGTTACCGCCTCCAGGTTTTTGTTTTTCACGCCCCGCCGCATGTCATCGAGCGTGCGGCGAAAGTCGTTGGTGTGCCGGTCGTAATCGAGCGTCTTGAGCGCGCGGAACTCGGCCAGCTTACTGAGCGTCATCAGGTCGCCGGCGTTCTCATCGACCTTCTTGAGATCGTTAACGGCGATGCCTTCGAGGAGCTTCTGCGCGTGCTCCAGTTTCTTTCGCATCAACTTGGTCATCGCGTCGGCGTTCGGCGGCGCGGCCTTGTCCTCGCCGCCACGGTCGGACGTGGTCCCGAAGCCGCGGAGGATCGGGCCGAAGACCGCCACCGTGAATGTAACGAATACGACCACCAGGATGAAGCGTCGGGTGCTCATGACATTCCCTTCTCAGCTCGAACGATTTCGACCGGTCCTCGGCTGCTTTCCCGAACAGATCATCGATCCGCTGCCGGTCGGCGGTGGTCAGACGCTCCTGCTCGGCGGGTTCCGGAGTGTACTCGGCTTCCTCGGCGGGTGGTTGTTGCCCGTACGCCTGTTCGACCGGGGCCAGGAGTTCCCCCAATTGTTGCTCCACCGCCCGGGCCTGGTCCTCCAGTTCGGTGAAGTCGAGCCGGAGCCGGGCCATCGCCGTGAATGCCTCCAAGATGGCTAGGGAGGCCTTCGGGAAGGGGAGTTGGCGGAAGATGTGCGGCATCTCGCCCAGGAGGCAGGCGCCCGGCAGGCCTTCCTCGGCCGCCGCGGCCAGTAGCACGCCGTTCAGTCCGCCGATGTGGCCGCCCTCCAGCACTTTTACTTCCAGGCGCTTAAACTCCCCCACGCCCGCCGCGTACGTGGC
>DATJGQ010000689.1:0-2920 GCA_035494815.1 Gemmataceae bacterium | reverse complement strand
TGCTCGACAGGATATATACCGCCGCTACCGGCAGGGCAATGGCCGTGCCCTTGAGATGGTATTGCTTGCCCAAAAAGTCGGGCAACCAGAACAGGTAGAACCACCAGATGGGATCGGTGAGGAACTTGCCGACGGCGACGGCCCAGGTCTGCCGGAGGGGCAACAGGCTCAGCCACGGCACCCGGGCGGCCGGCTCCGGCGGGTCGCTGCGAATCCACGCCAGTTCCTCGGCCGTCACGCGCGGATGTCGGTCGGGCTGGTCGTAGACCGGCAGCCAGAAGATGACCCACGCGAGGCCGGCCACGCCGGTCACGACAAACGCCGACTGCCATCCCCACCACACGGCCAGGAGCGGGACGAGGAGGGGCGCGATGGTCGCGCCGACGTTGGTGCCGGCGTTGAAGATGCCGGTGGCGAGGGCCCGCTCGCGGCGCGGAAACCACTCGGCCGTCGCCTTGATCGCCGCGGGAAAGTTCCCCGCCTCCGCAAATCCGAGCAGAAACCGCGCCAGCCCGAACTGCAACGGCGTCCGCGCCAGCGCGTGGCCCGCCGCGATCAACGACCAGACGATGAGTGAGACGGCATAGCCGAGCCGCGCCCCGACAAGGTCGATGAACCGGCCGACGACCAGGAAACCGACGGCATAAGCGAATTGGAACGCCGCGTTGATGTCGCCGTATTGCGTGTCCGTCCAACCGATCGTCTCCTTCAGCTCGGGCGCAAGCACGCCGAGGACATTCCGGTCGATGTAGTTGACGGTGGTCGCGAAGAACAACAGCGCGCAGATGACCCATCGGAAATTGCCGCCGGATCGCCGAGCCGATTCCCGCGGGACGCTGCCGGCCGAACCCGAGTGCGAGTCTTCGCCCATGATCTCGTCGCCAGATCGCGGGCTCAGCCGCGTGCCAACTCCATCCACAACGCCCGGTAGTACCGCAGCATCTCGGTGCCGTCAGCGACACTGCCGGGTGTTTTCCCCACTTCGCACAGAGTGACACGGTCATAACCGACGCCGCGCATCAGCCGGAACAGTTCGCGGTACGGGTAAACGCCCTGCTCGTCCTTATAGAGGTCATTGATGTGGCACGACTTGAGCCACGGCGCGAGCATCTTGAACGACTCGGCGACGGAGCCGCCTTTAACGTCGGTGCCGTTTGAGTTCCAGCAGACGCCGACCGCCGGGTGGCCGCAGTGCTCCATGATCGTCTTTATGTTCGGCGGGTTCTGCGTCGTTTGGCCGTGCACCTCGACGAATATCTCGACGCCCGCGTCCGCCGCCGCCTTGCCGCAAGGGATCAGTGACTTGCCGATCTGATCGAGCGTCTTTTCGAGCGGCACATTTCGCGGCACGCCGTTCGGCCGGACCTTGACGCCCTTCGCGCCAAGATCGTGAGCCAAGCCGATAAACTGCTTGCAGTCTTCGATGTTCTTCTCGACCACGCTCTTGTCGGGCGCTTGAAACTCGCAGATGCTGCCCAGGCCCCAGATGCGGATGCCCGCGTCGGCGCAACGCTTTTTGACGTCTTGTCGCTGCGAACTCGACAGCGACGGTTCGACGCCGTGCGCGTGCGTCGTCCGAAACTCCACGTTGCCGATCTTCGTGTCCTTGAGCACCTTCAGGACCGTCGGCAGGTCCCATTTCGCGGCGACGTTGTAGGTGACGATGCCGAGTTGGAACTTGGGCGCGTCGTCGTTGCCAGCGGCGGTAGTCGTCGCCGGCGCGGCCAGCGATCCGGCGGCGGCGGTCACGGCGGCGGTCTGCAGGAAATGGCGGCGGGAGAGGGAACTCATTGCGGGACCTCGCGGAACGAAAGTTGCCGCCATCATCGTCGGCGGCCGGGCGATTGCAAGAGGGTAGAAGGGATTTCCTTCGTTGGCACTATGTTGCCCGCTCGCCGCGACTCGCGTAAATTCGATTACAGGCCTGTTTTCGCCCCACGATGAGGCGGCGCATGATTGCAAAGCTGGTCGTGATCGCGGGCCCCGAAGTGGGCAAGACGTTCGAGGTCGTCCCGAACGTCCCGTTGGTGATCGGCCGGAGTCGCGAGGCGGACGGCCGCGTGAATGACCCCCGCGTCTCTCCCTTCCACTGCCGTGTCGAAGTCCGTCACGGGCAGCTGTTCGCCGTCGATCTCGACAGCGCCACGGGTACGGCGGTCAATAACGTCTTCGTCCTCGAATACACGCTGCAATTCGGCGACACCCTGACCGTCGGCGATTCGACCCTGCTCGTACAGGACCCGGACGCCGCGGAAGTCGTGCCGGCGCACATCGGCAGCAAGACCGGCGGTCGCATGCCGACCGTCCCGCGGCCTGCGATGACAACGTCGGCCGCGCCCAGACCCACGGCACCGCACCTCCCGGGACCGACCGAGCCGCCACCGGCGCCGAAAACGCCGCCGCGGCCGACGCCGGCCGCCGCCGGCACGCATGAGAAGCTGCAGTCTAAACTGCCCGAACGATTCGAGCAGTTGCCCGGCCAGGTCATCTCGAACTACCAGATCGAGAAATTGATCGCCCGCGCTCGGACGGGTGCCATCTTCCGGGCGTTCGACCAGAAGGCCAGCCGGCCGGTGGCATTGAAGGTCTTACACCCGAGCCATACCGCCGATGACAAGGCGGTCGAACGGTTCACGAAGGCGATGAAGCTGGCGCTGCCGCTGCGGCACCCGAACGTGGTGAGCGTCTACGGCGCGGGCAAAGCGCGGCCGTATTGCTGGTTCGCGATGGAATTGGTGAACGGCGACAGTCTCACCGCGACCATTCGTCACGTCGGCGTCGCGGGATCGCTCGACTGGCGGCGGGCACTGCGGATGTCCATCTACCTCGCCCGGGGGCTCAATTATCTGCACGAGCAAAAGGTCATTTATCGGAACATCGGTCCGCAGAATATTATGGTCGAGGGCGAGGCGAGGATCCC
>DATJGQ010000688.1:0-5343 GCA_035494815.1 Gemmataceae bacterium | reverse complement strand
CCCCACCACACTCACATACGTCCTATGCCCTCCGAACCCCCCGCCGAACGCCGCGAGAACCCGCCGGTCGTCACAAAAGCGCCGCCCGCCGGCCGCAAGTTCCCCTGCAAACAGTGCGGGGCCAAGCTCGATTTCGACCCGTCCAGCCGAGCCCTCAAGTGCCCGTACTGCGGCTTCGTCGAGGCGATCGCGGCCGACGGACCGGCGATCGAAGAGCACGACTTCGAGGCGTACATCAAGCACCACGCCGGCGCGTTCGTCACGATCACCGGCCGCTCGGCGCAAGTCCGCTGCACCGGTTGTGGGGCGGTCGTGCTCCTGGAAGACCGCGTCGCCACCGAGCGGTGTCCGTATTGTTCGACGCACCTCGAAAACAAGCCCGAAGAAGCCGAGGCGATGATCCCGCCCGAATCGCTTCTGCCGTTCGGGCTCGATCAACGGGAGGCCCGGGCCGCTTTCAACCAATGGATCGCCGGGCTGTGGTTCGCCCCGACCGAACTCAAGCAACTCGCCAACCTCGGTCAATTGAGCGGCGTCTACATGCCGTTCTGGACGTATGACTCAATGACCTACACGAACTACACCGGCCAACGCGGCGACGACTATCAGGCGACGGAGAGCTACACGGAGACGGATGCCGACGGCCGCACTTCGACGAAGACGCGGACCGTCACTCGCACGAACTGGACGTGGGTCTCCGGCGAAGTGCAGCACTTTTTCGACGACGTGCTCGTCTGCGGTTCGCGGAGTGTACCGAGCGACCTGGTCACGACGCTGGAGCCGTGGGACCTTGACAAGCTGGATCCGTTCAAGCCGGAATACCTCGCCGGGTTCACGACGGAGCGGTACGCGGTCGGCCTCGAAGAGGGTTTCGGCGTCGCCCGCACGATCATGGACGGCACGATCCGCCAGCTCTGTTGCCAGGACATCGGCGGCGACCATCAGCGGCTGGACGAGGTGAATACGAAGCACCTCGGCGTGACATTCAAACACCTGCTGCTGCCGGTGTGGCTGGCGAGCTATCGCTATCGCGACAAGCTGTTTCAGATTCTGGTGAACGCGCGGACGGGTGAGGTCGTGGGACGGCGCCCGTACAGCGTGGCGAAGATCGTCAGCCTGGTGATCGCGATCATTCTGGCGGCGGCCTTGATCTTTTTCATCGTCTCGCGGGCGCACGGGGCAACGACGGTTCGCGACGCTTCGCAGAAGAGTGCACGCTTCTCCGAAGCGTCGCGAACCGATCACCCTGGGCGCGCGTACGCGGCGATGACCGCCTTAGCCGATCGCAACCCGTCCACGGCGGCGCTGACGATCCCGCCCGCGTATCCGGCCCCTTCGCCGACCGGATACAGGCCTTCGATCGCGGGCGATTGCCGCGTCGCCGGGTCGCGGACGATCCGCACGGGGGAACTGCCGCGCGCCTCCGGTCCTGCGAGTACCGCGTCCGGCAGAAACCGCCCGTGCCAGCGGCGGTCCATGATCGGCAACCCGTGCCGCACCGCCGCCGCGACCATCGGCGGGACCAACTCCGACAAATCCGTAGAGACGACGCCGCGCGGGTAGCTCGTCTTTGGCAACTTCGCCGACACGCGGCCGGCGAGAAAGTCGCAGGCGTGCTGCACCGGACACCGATACTCGCCACGGCCGACCTCGAACGCCTTCCGCTCGTACGTCGCTTGTAATCGCACACCCGCCAGCACGTCGGCCGCGCCGAACTCCTCCGGCGGCACGGTCACAACCAGACCGCTGTTTGCGTAGAAGGAATCGCGCTTCGACAGGCTCATGCCGTTCGTGCAGAAATAGCCCGGCTCCGACACGCTCGGGATGATGTACCCGCCCGCGCACATGCAAAAGGTGAACAGGTCGTGCCGGCCACGGGCGACGAGCGTGTAGTCGGCGTTGCCGAGTTTCTCCTCCAAGAGCGCCGGCCCGTATTGGGCACGATTGACGACCGCCTGGGGGTGCTCGACGCGAAGGCCCATTTGAAACGCCTTTGGTTCCAGCGGCACGCCGCGGCCGAAGAGCATGGCGTACGTGTCGCGGGCGCTGTGACCGATCGCGAGGATCGCCACGTCGCACGGGACATAGCCGCCGCTCGTCATCAGCCCGACGAGCCGGCCGTCGCGCAGGTCGACGTCCTCGACCTGGCAGCGAAAACGAACTTCGCCGCCGAGCGACTCGATCCGTTGCCGCAACGCCTTGACGACGGCCGGCAGGCGGTTGCTGCCGAGATGTGGGCGGTGCTCGTACAAGATCGACGGCTTGCCCTTGCACTCCGCGAAGAGTTCCAGGATGCGTTGCACGTCCGCTCCGGTACCGCGGGAAGTCAGTTTGCCATCGCTGAACGTGCCGGCGCCGCCTTCGCCGAACAGGTAGTTGCTCTGCGCGTCGAACGGGCCGCCGGAATCGAACGCCTTAACGTCGCGGATGCGGTCGCTAACGGCCGGTCCGCGTTCGAGCACCAGCGGGGCATACCCGCGTTCGGCGAGGAAATACGCCGCCGCCAGCCCGCCCGGGCCGGAACCGACTACAACTGGCCGATGAAGCAAAGGCCGCTCGCCCGATTCGGGCAGTGCGAATGGCGGTTCGTCGTACACTTCGACGATCGCCGGGCCGTCACCGCGCGCGTGAGCGACAACGCGCGCTTCGTCGTCGGGCAGCCGGACTTCGGTGTTGAAGACGAAATGGATGTCGTGTTTGTCGCGCGTGTCCAAGCTCTTGCGGAGGATCCGCCAATCCAAGCCGTCCAGCGGAACGTCGAGCAGGCGGGCCAACCGCTCCGGCAACGCGGCGTCCGGCTCGTCGAGTCCGACACGGAGGTTGGTGACGCGGATGGGCATTGGCCAGGGCAATTGCCCAAGAACCGCGGGCGTGAGCCCGTGGGTGAGCCGCACCCACGGGCTGACGCCCGCGGTTCTTGGTCGCCGATCGGGCGTTCGTCATTTTATGACCGCGCGACATAGTGAGCGGGAACCTGCCGGACTGCAATCCGTGGCCGGGCGAGAATCGTCGGATTAGAAGAACTACTGCCCGGGGTTGTCGTCCGCTCTCCAGACTTGAAGGGGTCATCCGATGCGCCGCAGATACTTACTCGGACTCTCACTGGCCGTGCCGGCCGCCGTGGCGGCATTCGTCCTGTTCCGTGCGCCCGATTCGGTCGCCCGGCCGGCGGCGCCGAATCCCGACACGGCCGCGGCGAAACTGCCGGTCAAGCAGGTCGTACTGTTCTCGTCGGGCGTCGGCTACTTCCAGCGGCAGGGCGAGGTCGAGGGCGACGCCCGAGTCGATTTGTCTTTCCCGGCCGGCGACATCAACGACCTGCTGAAGAGCCTCACGCTGCAGGACCTCAACGGCGGCTTCGTGACCGCCGTCAACTACGACAGCCACGATCCCGTCGAGCGCACCCTGAAGAGCTTCGCCGTCGACCTGACGAGTCACCCCGGCATGATGGCCCTGCTGGAGCAGGCCCGCGGCGAGAAGATCGAAATCCTGCTGCAACAATCGGCGGGACAGCAGAGCGGAACATTGTCCGGCACCATCGTCGGCGTCGAGGCGCAAAAGCAGGCCGGCAAAGAAGGGCCGGACCAGATCGCCTTCTTGAACATGTGGTGCGCCGACGGGCTACGGAGCGTCAAGCTCGCCGACGTGCAGCGGGTGCGGTTCCTGAACCCAGTGCTGGAGAGCGAATACCGCCGGGCCCTTGACACCCTCGCTCTTAGCCACGACGCGCAGAAAAAGACCGTGTCTCTCGCGTTCACCGGGCAGGGCAAGCGACAGGTCCGCGTCGGCTACGTCACCGAATCGCCGGTTTGGAAAACGAGTTACCGGCTGGTGCTCGGCGACAAGGAGCACAAACCGTTCCTGCAGGGCTGGGCCGTCGTCGAGAACCCGACCGACGACGACTGGAACGGCGTGCGGATGGCGCTGATCTCCGGCCGGCCGATCAGCTTCAGGATGGACCTGTACCAGCCGCTCTACGCCCCGCGGCCGACCGTCGAGCCGGAACTGTTCGCGTCGCTGCGGCCGCAGACCTACGAAGGCGACATGGATCGCAAGGTAGCCCTCGCGGCACAGACGGTTCCCGCGCCAGCCGCCGGACCCGTCCCGGGCGGTGCACCAGGGATGCCTGGCGCCGGATTCGGCGGCGGCATGGGTCGAGCCGGTGCCTCCGGCCGCACGGCCGGCACCGACGGAGTGGTCCGGGGTATGGGCCGAACTCTCTTGGGCGTAGACGCGAAGGACCGCAACGCAAACCTCGGCGACAGATTGGCGCGAGAAGCCGAGATGCTCGGTGAACTCGAACTGCAACGCGGCGTCGCGTCGGCGGCCTCGGCCGAAAAGCTCGGCACGAGCTTCCGCTACTTGATCGAGCAACCGGTCAACCTGCCGCGGCAGAAGTCCGCCCTGCTGCCGATCGTCCAGCGGGACGTCGACGGCAGACGTGTCTCCGTTTACAACCCGGCCGTGCACGCGAAGTTCCCGCTGCACGGGCTGCGGCTCAAGAACACGACGGGCGTCAGCTTGATGCAAGGGCCCGTCACCGTCTTCGACGGCAGCGTCTACGCCGGCGACGCCCGCATCATGGACTTGCAACCGGGTGAAGATCGGCTGCTAACCTACGCGATCGACCTGGGCTGCGAGGTCGAGGGCAAGACCAAGAACCCGCCGAGCCGGATCACCAAGGTCACGATCAAGAAGGGCGTTCTCACCAGCACCACCAAACAGCGCGAGGAGCGGACTTATCACGCCGTCAACAGGGGCGACGCCGACCGCGTACTGCTCATCGAGCACCCCTACCGGCCGGAGTTCCATCTCGTCAACGATCTGAAACCCGCCGAACGGACCCGGTCGCTCTACCGCTTCGAGGTGAAAGTCCCCGCGGGCAAGGATGCCGATCAGGAGATCATCGAGGAGCGCGACCTGCAACAGTCGATCGCACTGACCAACTCGGACGAACAGCAGATTCGCTTCTTCCTCCAGCAGCAAGTGCTATCGGAGGCGGTCCGCAAGGCGCTCGATCAGGCGGTGGCCCTCCGCGGCAAGCTCGCCGGGGTGCAGCGGGACCTACAACAGGTCCAGCGGTCGCTGCAACAGATCGAGCAGGACCAGGGCCGGCTGCGGGCGAACTTGAAGGAGATGCCGCCGACCGCCGCGGCGTACAAGCGCTACCTGGAGAAGTTCGACCAGCAGGAGACCGAGATCGAGAAACTGCAGGCGAAACGCGAGTCGCTGCAACAGGATGAGCACAAGCAGAAGACGGGGTACGAGGCGTACCTGATGGGGCTGGACGTGCAGTGATTTGACCGGTTCGCGACGCTTCGCTGTAGCGTGAGGCGCCTCCCG
>DATJGQ010000687.1:0-3380 GCA_035494815.1 Gemmataceae bacterium | reverse complement strand
ATCCTTGCCTTCCCGCCGCCCGCCCGTTACCTTGGATTCCGATGGAACGCAGCACAATTCTCGTCCTTCTTCTGGCGCCGGCGCTCGCGTCGGCAGCCGACACGTCTCCCCTTGCCGCCGCCCGCCAGCGTTGGCTCCGCGGCAACACGGCCGAGGCCCGCGAGGCGTATGAAACCCTCGCCAAAGACCCCAAACAGGCGGTCGTCGCCGCCCTCGGCCTGAGCCGCACCTGGGAGGACGAAGGCGAGTACGACAAGGCCGCCCAGGTCATCGACGACGCTCTCAAGTCCGCCGCCGACAACGCCGATCTCCTCGCCCGCCGGGCCGAACTCTTTTCGGTCCGTGGCCGGCTCGACGACGCGATCAAGACTGCCGACAAGGCCATCGCAAAACAGGACGATCAGTTCCTCGCCCGCTGGGTGCGGGCCTGCGCCTATCGCGACACCGGCGAGCTGCAAAAGGCCGACTCGGAGTACCGCTGGTTCGTCAAGACTTACACCAACCGCGACCAGTCCGGAAAACCGATCACAGACCCCGACTCGCTCATGCTCGTCGCCCAGGCGGGCGCCGAAAACGCCCGCTGGCACAACCTCGCCGACCAGTTCCGCTTCATCCTTAACGAAGTCTACGGCGACGTCCTCAAGGCCGATCCCGACCTGTGGCAGGCCGAAGTGCAGGCCGGGATGCTGTTGCTCGAAAAGCACAACAAGGGTGAAGCGCTCGCCGCGTTCGACAAAGCTCTCAAGATCAACCCGCGAGCCCCGCAGGCACTGATCGGCAAGGGCCTCGTCGCGCTGGAGAAGCTCGAACTCAAGGACACGGAGGATTTCGCGAAACGCGCGCTGAGCAGCAACCCGCGACTGCCGGCCGCGCTGCAACTTGCCGCCGACATGCACCTGGCCTCCGGCGAATTCGCGGAGGCTACCCGCCGGCTCAACGAGGCGAAGGCCGTCAACCCGCGCGACGAGTCGACGCTCGGCAAGCTCGCCGCCTGTCACTTCCTCCTCAAGCAAAAGGCGGAACTCGACGCCCTGTGCGCGGCCGCCGAGAAGGCCAACCCGAAAGCCGGCCGCTTCTACGCCGAACTCGCCAACTGCCTCGACGAACGCCGCCTTTTCACGGAGGCCGAAGGCTACTACAAGAAGGCGCTCGCACTGTGGCCGCAACTGCCCGGGGCGCAGACGAGCCTCGGCATGCTCGCCCTGCGCATGGGTAAAGAGGACGACGGCCGCAAGATCCTGCAAGACGCCTTCAAATCTGACCCGTTCAACGTCCGCACGTCCAACTCGCTCAAGGTGCTCAAGCATCTGGAGAACTACAAGTCGATCCAGACGCCGCATTACCTTTTGCGCTACGACGAGAAGACCGACGCGGCGCTCGCCCATTATCTCGCGGAATACCTCGAAGCGCTCTACGAGGACTTGGCGAAGCAGTTCAACTACCGCCCGACCGGGCCGATCCTCGTCGAGGTCTTCAACAATCACGACATGTTCAGCGGCCGGATCGTCGCCCTGCCGGATTTGCACACGATCGGGGCGTGCACCGGCCGGATGTTCGCGATGGTCTCGCCGAAGGGCAAAGGCATCCGCCGGCCGTTCAACTGGGGCCGCGTGATCCGCCACGAGATGGTGCACATCTTCAACCTGGAACAGACGAATTTCCAGGTGCCGCACTGGCTCACGGAAGGCTTGGCCGTCCGCAACGAAGGCTTCCCGCGGCCGCCGTCGTGGAATCAGGTGCTCGTCGAGCGCGTCAACAAAGACGACCTGCTGAACCTGACCAACGTCAACCTCGGCTTCATGCGGCCGCGCACGCCGGACGAATGGACGCTCGCGTACTGCCAGAGCAACCTCTACATCGATTACATGACGCGGACGCACGGGCCCGAGTCTGTCGCCGGCATGCTCGCCGCATATAAGGACGGGCTGGAGACCGAAGCCGCGATCAAGAAAGTCTGTGGCGTCGAGGTCGCCGACTTCGAAGCGGGCTACAAGGCGTACGTGCGCGAGATCGCCGGCACGCTCCGCGGCGGCAAGCCGCCCGAGAAGGCGATGACGCTCGCCCAGTTGCAGGCCGCGGTCGAGAAGGCGCCCGAGGATCTCGACCTCGCCGCCCGACTCGCCGAACAGTACTGGCGGCGCAAGCGAAACGCGGACGCCCGCAAGCTCGTCAACAAGGTGCTCGCGAAGGAAGCAGGCCACGGGCTGGCGCTCTTCCTCGACGCTCAGCTACTCCTGGCGGGCGGGGAAAACGAGAAAGCACAGACCAAACTGGAAGCCGCCGCCCAGGTCGAGCCGCCGGAGCCGCGGGTGCTCAAGGCGCTCGGCAAGCTGTATTACGACGCCGGCCAGTTCGACAAGGCGGCCGAAGTCTACGAGCGCGGCCGGCGGGCCGAGCCGATCGAAACCAGTTGGCTCGAAGACCTCGCCCGCGTCTACAAGCAGACTAATGACACCGAAAAGCGGATAGCAGTGCTGTCCGAGTTGGTCCCGAGCGACCCGGACGAGCTCGACCTGCGCCGCGGGTTGGCCGAGATGCTCGCCGAGGCGAAGCGCTGGCCGGAAGCGGAACGCTGGGCCCGCGAGGCGCTGGAAATCGACGTCCAGAACGAGTCGGCCCGCGAGGTCTATCTGAAGGCGCTGACCGAACAAGGCAAAAACGCCGAGCTAGAACGGGCGAAGAAGATGTTGGGCGAGAAATGATATCACCAGCCCGAAGCGCGTGCGAGGG
This sequence comes from Gemmataceae bacterium, assembly GCA_035494815.1. Classification (GTDB taxonomy): domain Bacteria; phylum Planctomycetota; class Planctomycetia; order Gemmatales; family Gemmataceae; genus DATJGQ01. The sequence continues at coordinate 650 of DATJGQ010000687.1, read as the reverse complement.
AAGCGTGTCGCTCCCCTCGCTCGCGCTTCGGGCTGGTATTCGATGAATTATGACCCTGTCCCAGTTCCAGCGCCTGATCCGCGACACGTTCGGCGCCAAGGACAGCCGCCGCGGCATCGACGGGACGTTCATGTGGTTCATGGAGGAGGTGGGCGAGCTGGCCGCCGCCCTCCGCGGCCGCGAAGACACCGAGATCACCGCCGCCGAGTTCGCCGACGTGCTTGCCTGGCTGGCGACCCTCGCGAACGCCGCCGGCGTAGACCTGGAAGAGGCCGTGCGATCGAAATACGGGACCGGCTGTCCGGGCTGTGGCCGCGTGCCGTGCGTCTGCGGCGCGGAGCAGAAGCCCTAGCAGGCAGCAGGCAGTTGGCGGCAGGCAGTAAAGACAGAAGTCGGAGGCGACGATGAGTGCAAATCGTTTGGTTCTTCTTACTGCCTGCTGCCTGCTGCCTGCTGCCTGCTGCGGCGAAGCCGCCGCCCAGTCCCCGCGCGACAAGGTCTCCTTCGCCGACGTCCGCTTCGGGTTCACGCCCGGCCCCCACGCCGGCAACCCGGAGGAGGCCGGCGCGAGCTTCAAGCAACCGCTCTACAAGCCCGGCGCTTGGGTGCCCGTCTACGTCCACGTCGTGAATAACGGCAAGTACGACGAA
>DATJGQ010000686.1:0-3278 GCA_035494815.1 Gemmataceae bacterium | reverse complement strand
GTAGTTCAGACATCGAGCACCTCATGGAGATGCCTTTGAGCCCGACGCGCAAGCGAGGGGCAGGACTCTCGTCCCTCGTTTGCGCGTCGGGCTCAAAGATTGCAAGTCACACCTCCCAGTACTTCTTGGCGCCGGCCGCGGTCAGCGCGGCGCGCTTCACCGCCACTTCGAGCAGCTTCACCTTGTAGCCGTTCTGGGCGAGCGGCTTGGCCCCTTCGCACGCCGCGGCGCCGGCCGCCGTCGCCGTCTCCGGCGTCACGGCCTTGCCTTCGAGCGCCTTGGCCGCGGCCTCGCTGACGAGCGGCGTCGGAGCGACGTGGCCGAGCACGACGCGAACGTTCGTCGCCCGGCCGCCCGAGAGCTTGAACGCCACCGCCGCCTGCGTCAGCGGCCAGTCGTAGGACTGTTTGTGCCGGACCTCGTAGCTGGCACTCTTCACGCCCTCGTCGAGCGATAGCCGCACTTGCGTGACGACCTCGTTCGGGGCGAGAACGTGCTCGCGGGTCGATTCGTCCTTGGGGTTCTGGAAGAACTTGGCGACCTCGATCGACCGCTTGCCGTTCGGGCCCTGCACGTCGGCGGTCGCCCCAAAGGCGATCAGCGGCGGCGCGAGCGTCGACGGGTGCACGATCACGCACGGGTGGCCCTGCGTGAAGATGGCGTGGTACTCATTTTCGCCGTCGGTGGCGTAGCACTTCCGGCCGCCCTTGAGCAGGCAGTGGACGTGCTCGTCGCGGAAGTACCAGCAGCGGTTTCGCTGGCAGAGGTTACCGCCGAGCGTGCCCATGTTGCGGATCTGCGGGCCGCCGATGATGCTCGCCGCGGCCGCGAGCGCCGGGGCGTTCTGCCGGATCGTCTGATTGTCGGCGATGTCGGCGAGTTTGACGCCGCCGCCGATCGTGATCTGCATCGGCCAGCCGCGGCTCGCCTCGATCTTCGTGAACGCGCCGCCCACGGCGGTCAGGCTCACCAGCTTGTCCGGCTGGGCGACGTATTCTTTCTGCAAGTCGTGCAAGTCGGTCCCGCCGGCCAACAGTTCGGCCGGCCCCCACTTGTCGGTGAGGAGCGTGACCGCCAGTTCGATCCGGTCGGGCCGGTAGTAGGTGAAGTTTTTCATGGCTACGCCTTGCCTCCCTTCGCGAGGGCGTCGAGGACGTGCTTGGGGGACAACGGAAGGACGGGGACGCGGACGCCGATCGCATTGAAGACGGCGTTGCCGATCGCGGCGGCGGTGGACACGGTCGCCGGCTCGCCGATGCCGATCACGCCGCGCTCCGGCATGTCCTGCAGATGTAGGGTGATCTTCGGCATGTCGCGGATGCCGCCGAGCTTGTAGAACTCCATGTCCGGGTTGACCTGCCGGCCGGTGTTCCGGTCCATGATGCGTTCTTCGAAGAGCGCGTAGTTCAGGCCCATGATGACACCGCCGGCCAGCTGCGACTCGCAGGTCAGCCGGCTGACGACGAGCCCGCAGTCCTGCACGGCGACGATGTGCTTCACGAGCACGACTCCGGTCTCGGTGTCCACCGTGCACTCGGCGACCTGAACGCCGCCGACCTGGCCGCTGGAGACGTTCGGGTCGGTCCCGGAAGCGGCGATCTGCCGGCTCCAGGTGCCGGTTCCCTTCGCCTCGTCCATGCCGAGCCGGGCACAGAATTCCTTCCACGACCAACTCTTGTTGTTCTTGGAGTCCACGACCTTGCCGACTTCGATCGTCAGGTCTTTCGGGTCGGCGCCGACGCGGGGGCCGACCTTGGCGAAGAGATCGTCGCGGGCGGCCGTCGCCGCTCGGAGCGTCGCCGGGGCCTGCGACGGGCAGGTCGTGCTGCCGCCGGAACCCGTCGACGGGCCGAGGTTGCTCTCACCGAGCTTGGTGATGACGTCGTTCGGCTCCAGGCCGAGTATTTCGGCGGTGACAACTGCGGTCACCGTGCGTTGCCCGGTGCCCAGGTCCTGGGTGGACGATGCGGCCATCACGCTGCCGTCCCGGCTGATGGTCACGACGCACTGGTTGGCCTGGGCGGCGAACCCGCCCCACGTGTGCACCCCCATGCCGATGCCGTGCTTGACCGGGCCGTTTCCCGTGCCCGGCGGGTGCCATTTCTCTTTCCAACCGGAAAGCCTGACGGCGATGTCGAGCTGCCCGTTATAGATGTCGTTTCGCCGGCCGTTCCAGCCGACCGGGTCGTTCGCTTTCGCCTGCTCGTCGTTCGGCGGCAGGTTCTTGCGGCGGACAATGAGCGGGTCGATGCCGAGTTTGGCGGCGAGGTCGTCCACCGCGAACTCGGTGAGGATGCAGTTCTGCGGGTGGCCCGGCGCACGCATCGCCCTGGCGTTGCCGCAGTTGGTGCGGACGACCGAGTGCTTGCGTTTAATGTTCGGGATCGCGTCCTGATAGATGTAAGGCATGAGCCCGAGGTTGACCGTCTGCCCGCCGGCGCCGCCGCCGGTGCCGTAACAGTCGACTTCGAACGCGGTGATCGACCCGTCCTTCATGCCGGCGATCTTGACCTTGCCGAAAGCGCTCGGCCGGTTGCCGGCGGTCGTGACCTCGTCCTCGCGGTCGAGCATGATCTTGACCGGGGCGCCGGCCTTCTTGGCCAGCTCGGCGGCGACGAAGCCCTGGGTATCCGGACCGAACTTGCTGCCGAACCCGCCGCCCATGTAGTGGGTGATGCATTTCACCTTCGCCGCCGGTACTCCCATACGTTGGGCCAATTGTCCCGCTGTCGGGACGGTGGCCTGCGTCGACGCCCAGACCGTCAATCCGCCGTCCGAACTCCACTCGGCGACCAGGCCGTGCGACTCGAGGCATTGATGGCAGATCACCGGCGCCCCGTAGGTGCCTTCGACGACCGCATCGGCCTTGCCGTACGCTTCCGCGACGTCGCCCTTGGTGAATTCCTGGCCGACCTGCTGGACGTTGCTGTTCCCACCGCCGCCGACCGTCTTCTTGTTGCGGTTCTTGAGCCCGTCCTCCTCGGTCACCAGGTGGTCGAGCACGTCGTACTCGATCTTGATCGCCCGCAGCGCGTCCTTCGCGAGTTCTTCGCTGGTCGCGGCGACGGCCGCGATCTCGTCACCGGCGTAGAAGAGTTCCTTGCCTTCCTTGGCGTTATTGATCGCGACGACCGCCTTCACGCCCGGCATGCTCTCGGCCGGCGTCAGGTCCAGCGACTTAATCTTCGCGTGGGCGTGCGGCGAGCGGAGGATCATGCCGTGCAGCATGCCCGGGCGGTTGATGTCGTAGGAGTACTTCGCCTTCCCGGTGGCCTTAT
>DATJGQ010000685.1:0-4279 GCA_035494815.1 Gemmataceae bacterium | reverse complement strand
GTTTTGTCTTCAACCACCCTAACCACCTAACCACCTAACCACCTGCGCCGCGCTGGCGTCGGCCCCCCTCGGCGCGGTAAAATGCATGTCCGCCCCGTCAAGGAGACGCACCGTGCCCACGGCCATTCGTTTGGATGACCTCCTCGAACAGCTGCATAGCCCGCAACTACGGGTGCGCGAGCGGGCGGTCCGCCGCGTCCGCCGCCTCGGCCGGCACGGGTTTACCTCTGAACAAGGGCTCCTTGTCCTCAAGGCGTCCTCGCTGCCCTATCCACCGCGGCGGGACCCGTCCGACGATACCGCGGTCGATCTGATCCGGGCCACGCTGCAGGTGCCTTATCCGGAATATCTTGTGCCGATCGTGGAGCGGTACCCGCACTGGCAACGGCGGGCGAAAGCCGAAGTGCTCAACTTGCTCATGCGGATCGAGGATCGTCGGGCGGCGGAGGCGGTGGTCGAGATCGTCCGACGGCACGCGCGCGACGGCCAGGTGCCGCGGTTGCCGCTGGGTTTGTACGTCTCGCACCCGCAGCATGCGGATGCATTTTTCCCGGAACTGCTGGGATATCTGGACGTGCCGAAGCTGGCGTTCTCGATCGCGGCACTGGCACTCATGTTCGCCACCGCCCACCAATTGGAACCGGGGCTGCTCGTCCCGTCCGCCGATCGGCTGCTCGGCCTGTACCGCCGTCGTCGCGATAAGCTCGTGCCCGCGCAACAATCGGTCGGGACGGCGTGGATGTGGGAGCCGACGTATCATCGCCGCCGCTGGCAGGCGGGCATTCTGCTCGACCTGCTGGGACACGTGCCGACCCACGAGGTCGAGGCGGAACTGCGGCGGGCGTTGGCGGACTACACCGACCCGCGGCTGCGGCTGTGCGCCATCCTCTCGTTGCTCCGTCACGACCAGGAGGTGGACCCCGCCGAGGTCGCCGAGGTCGCGGACAACGCCGAGGCGCGAAAATTCCTGTTCGACGGGCTGCAAAAACTGGAACGGTTCCAACTCTATCCGCAGGGTCTGCGAACGCAGTCAGCCCTGGCGGAGTCCGATCTCGTCAACTGGCTCATTCATCCGACGGAACTGGGGCGGGCGCCGGACGCGGTCGAACTGATGCAAGTCGTGCCGTTCGACACGGAAACCGACGCCGGCTGGGCCGATTACTATCTCTTCCGTTTCCGCACCGACCCGCCGCACTGGGCGGCCCGCTACGGCTGGATCGCCGGGGTCGCGGGGCCGTTCCTGCGAAAGGACGCGCCGACCATTCAGGCGCTCGGCGACACGTTCAGCACCTTCACGCCGTGGGACCGCAAGTCGCCGGGCGAGCACGTCGAGGACGTCCGCGAGCTGATGAAGACCTGGCGCGAGCGGCATGTGGCGCGGGAGGAGTAAGCGCGGTCTCGGTCACGACTTGAAAGTGATTTCGAAGCCGGCTTGCTGGAAGTGATGGTCGCCGGTCAAGGCCGTGCGAATGCCACGGTCGGTCATGACGACGAACGAAATGCAGTCGGTGAGCGACCAGTCCTTATCCATCCGGCGTGAAAACAAGTCAGTCGCTCGCATCAAGATCTCATCATCCAGCCGTATCACGACGAGCAACCGGTTGTCTTGAAGATCGTGCCAAAATCGCACGGCCAACGGGCGCAGCTTTCGATTGCTGAGGGCGTCCATTACCTCCAGGCATACGCCGGTCGTCGTGATCAAACGCCCCCTAACCGGGTGTCGGCTGACTCGCGGATAATGGACGTCATCGGGATTCAATGTCGCCAGCCAATAAAAGGCGTCCGCGTAGACCTCCGTCATTGCCGGTCAATCCCCTTCGGCAACCCGTGGACATAGTGGTCGTGGTTTTCGGCCAGATCGGAAGGCAGCCCACTAATGTTGAGCTCCTTAGCGGCATTCGCAAGTCGATCAATGAATGCCCTATTCGCGGCTTCCAATTGCTCCTCGGTCAATTCCGGCCTGACAACGACTTCAACCGCTCCGGGTTTGAATGGCAAGTGCTCCGGAATTCGGATCGTCCGATCTTCGTTGATCACCGCCGTAAAGCGGATTTCGTTCATGACGAAAAGCCCTCCCGAGCGACTGTTCCCATTCTACACCATTGACGGTAATCGCCATGCGGGATCACAACCGCCCGGCTCAGGTCGGCGTAGCACTCGTAGACCCAGCATGGCGACGTTTCCCCGATCGCAGTCGTCGCGCGACACTCGACGCGCCGGTAGAGACAGCTCCCTTCATAGTCGTCGAGCGCTACGAGCAACGTAGGCTCCTCCGGTAGCGCGAACAGTTCGCCGCGGACCGTGGACGCGGCGCCATCCAGGACCAGCCCCGGGTATGGCCCGAGGTCGTAGAGTCGCCCGCGCACGGTCGCCGGCCCGAGCGGCGTCAGCTTGGCGACCAGGACGTCAAACGGCGGACGGACCAGGTCCGGCAGCAACGTGCCATAGATGAAGAGGCGGTCGTGTGCCACAGATTACTCCTTCTTGCCGAAAAGTGCCTCGTCGCACTTGGCGTTCTTGAACATCTCGGCCGCCACGTGGGCAATACCCTCCGCCTCGACGAGCCGCCAGCGGAACTCCCAGCCGCGTTGTTCGGCCAGATCCTTCGCCGGGCGGAAGGTGTTGCGGCCGCGTTCCAGGCGGCTCGCGCCCTGTTTCTTCGCCTCGGCGCCGGTGTCGAGATATTGATCCTGCTCGCGCGTCGTCGCCGTGTCGCCGGTGCCCTGATAAAGGGTCAACGGCGCTGCGAGGTATCGACGAATCGTCGCGTCGCTCGCCGCCTCCGCGGGCAGGCGGCCGAAGCCGTAGCCGTACGGCTGGTCGCGCGTCGGCGCGAGGAGCGAGCCGGAATTCGCCGCGACGATCCGCGCCGCCTCCCCGGGCGCGAACGCCGCCAGCCTCACCAGAAACTGGCCGCCGGCCGAGTGGCCGATCAGGTAGTACGGCATGACCGGCCGCTTCTCGGCCCGGCGAACGGCCGCCACGACCGCGGGGATCACCGACCAGGTCCACTCCTCCCGTGGCCGTAACTCGCCGGAGCGAGTCAACAGTCCGCCGAACTGGTACGCGCTCGACGGGAACCGTTCCGAATCGAATTCCGGTGTGACGACCAGGCCCCCGCAGCGGTCCGCGATCGGCTCGCCCCAGTCGCGGTAGTCCTTCGCATTGCGGAGTGTGCCGTGCAGCACGATGACGAGCGGGCCGTCAGCCGTAGCGTTCGCGGACTTGTAGGCGTGCAGCGTCAGCGGCCGGCCGCCAACGTCGATCGTGCGTTCGCCGGGCCCCGACGGCAACGGCGCGAGATCCGGCGATGCGGCCAGCAGGATCGCAAGGAATAAATGCGACATCGAAATCTCCGAAATCGGGATGAACCACGAAATACACGAATTACACGAAATGATCGCGCCCGGGTACTTCTTTTTTTCGCGTGATTCGTGTATTTCGTGGTGGGAGAGGTCTTATGGTCGCCGTCTTGCTGGTCCTGCTCTTGATCGCCGCCGGCGTGGCCGTGCTGGTCGCGGCCGGTACGCTCGTGATTCAAGGTTACCTCTACAGCGAGCCGGTCGGCGGCATGATCTGGCGCGCGCCGGCAGTCGGGGCAGTGGTCGGGCTCTTCTTCGCCCTGTGGTGTTGGATCGAGGCGAAGTCGCCCGGCCGCTATGACGTGCTCTGGAACTTCAGCCCGCGGGAGATCCAGGAGTTCGACAAGTTCTGGTCGGAACGGACCAACGGCCCGGCCAAAACGGAGATTCTCTACCAGAAAGAGCACGACAACCGAGGCCGCATCGAGTATCGCGACGCCGACGGCCGGCCTTGGCGGCGGTCGGACAACGGCATCATGACCGCGATCATCGTCGAGGAGGACGGCCATAAGACGCGCTTCGAGGCCCCGCTCAATCCGGACGGCACGTTTAAGATCGTTCCGAACGAGCCGCTGCAATACGTCGAAGTCGGCGGCGGCGGGCGGGTGATGGCGGAAGTCGGCCTCGGCCAGGTGACCCGGACGAGGTCCAGCCTTCTCTGGGGCAACCTGCTGCTGAACTTCGCGCACCTGCTCGTCTGGTTCCTCGCGTTGTGGCTCCTGCTCGAATTTCAGTGGTCGCACGCCCTGGGTCTGGCCGCGATTCTCTGGCTCATCTTCGCGGCGACAATTTGGCCGGTGCTGCAAGGCTACGTCCGCCGCGCCACGGCTCAGACGGCTGCGCCGGCCGCGACGGCCGGAATTCTCGAAAACCGATGGAACAATTCGCCCGCCTCGAACCACTATCTGTGTGGATGG
>DATJGQ010000684.1:0-6600 GCA_035494815.1 Gemmataceae bacterium | reverse complement strand
GCTGTGAGAATCTCGAAGTGCCGCTGTCGCATCTGTGCGGGGGCACATCGTTCCTTCACTTTGTACGAGCAATTCTCGGGGACCTGCCTGAGTTTGCCGTGACCTACAACGATTGTGTTCGGGCCTACCGCAAGCGACACGACATTCGCAGCCGAAATCATCCCGTTCCGGACCTCGCACATGACGGCGACTGGCATGAATCGCCGTTCTGGGCCTGGCGGGCCGGCAGTCATCGCCGCGGTCGGTTGTTCGCCCGGATGCAGGGCGATCGCATTCAATTGCGAGCGGGCGACGAGTCGTGGGGCGAATGGCCGGTCGCCGGTCCGATCGCCGCCTGGCGGGAACTGGAGCACACGGGCCGGAAGATTCGCACCCGCGCCCTGACGACGACGCTCTTCGCCCGACTACTCCTCGCCGATCTGTTCATCCATGGCATCGGTGGCGGGAAGTACGACGAACTGACCGACGAGATCGTGCGATCGTATTTCGGCATGCAGCCGCCCGCGTTTCTGGTGCTGACGGGGACGTTGCGATTGCCGTTGCCGCGATTTGCCGCGACGCCGGACGATCTTCGGTGGGCCGAGCAGTTCGCGCGGGACCTCTATTGGAACCCACAGCGACATTTGCCCGCGCGCTCTTCAGTGGACCTGAATGTCGAACGAGATCTGAGAGATTTAGCCGATTGGCAAAGGAAGGATCCGAATGAACCCGGTATGGTGGCTTCGCGATTTCTTATGATCAATGAGTTGAAGAACCGGCTACGTCCATGGGTAGAGGACAGTTTAACTTTGTTGGAAAACCGGCGGGAAGTGGTTGCCAAGGAAGTTGCCGCGAACGGCGTTTGCGGCAGGCGGGATTTCGCGTTTTGTCTTTTCCCGGAAGCTACGATCCGGCCGTTTTGCACGCAATTCTTGACCGGCGTCTGAAAGGCTTATCGCTTCGGCGCGACGAGCTTCGTGACTTCGGCGAGGATCGCCTGCACGCCGGCGTCGTCGAGCGGCTTGTCGGCCGAGAAACTGAACCTCGCCCGAACGACCTGATTGGAGTAAATGAGTACGGTTACCGCGTCTGCCGGCGCGATCCCGTAGGCCTTCGTCCGCTCGCTCTCGACTTGGTCCAGCGCCAGTGGTACGTTCTTGAGCCCCGCCTGTTGCCCGAACGCTTCGATTTGCTTGATCTGGCTGCTTAACGTCTCGTCGCGGTGGAACTCGCCCCGCAGCGTCAGGAACACGCCGAACGCGTGCAGCCGACCAGTCCGGTACTTCTCGACGGCCTGGTCCAACTCTTTGAAGAGCTTCGCGAGCGGCTGGTCGGCGGCCGGCGGCGGGTCGTGACTGAAGACGGCGACGACCGGGTCCAGTCCGTAGCGGGTCACGAAATCGTGGAACTTCTGCACCCGCCCCGGGTCGCCGAGATTCTGTCGCTCCTCCGGCAAAAGGCCTTCCGGTGATGCGGGCGGCGTCGGGCCGGTGACGACGAGGGCCCGGAACGGTCCCGGCAGCGTCTCGCCCGGCTGCGTGCCGACTTTGCCGTCTTGCGCGGCTGCGAAGCCGATCGCGGTCGATCCGATTGTCAGCAGGGCCAACGTGCGAAACATGGACCCGTCCTCGTCGCCGGCGCGCAGAATATCTGTGCCTTACAGATGATCTACAACACGCGGGCGGCGGGGCCACCGAGCACCATGAGCAAATTGGCCAATCCCGGCGGCCCGGTGCGATTCTTCGCTAGAGGCCGCAGAAAATAACAAAACCCCCGGCCTGACGGCGGCCGGGGGTTCGGAATGACCCGGGTCTGACAAGGGCGGGGTTTACTTGTGGGACTTGGACGATGTCATCATGGTCGTGCCGCAGCAGCATGGTGTATTGTTCATGAGGACGCAGCAGGTGCAGCCGCACTTGGCCATCGTTTCCATGCAATCGCAGCACGCCTGGATCATCTTGCAGCATTCGGCGTCGCCGGACGTGCACGTTATCGTGCAGCCGTCCTTCGTCAACTCGCACCTGCACATGCCCATGGTCAGGTTGCAACAGCAGACCATCATGCCGTTGAGCATGCAGCAGCAGGAGCACATGCCGCCCTGCATCATGGTGCAAAGGCTTTGCATCATCGAGCAGGCGGTCGGGTCATCGCAGGAGCAGGTGATCTTCATCCCGCCCGTGCACTTCTCGAACTTCATGGTGCAGCGGGGCACCATCAAGTAATTTGGCCCCACGGGCATGCCGGTCGGCGCGGCCATACTCGTCGGGCCCATGCCAGGCATCCCCATGCCGGGCATCCCCATGCCGGTGCGATCCATCATCATCGTGTTCGTCATGTCCTATAACTCCCTTCCCGTACGAGCGCCGGCTCGCCCGTCCTTCGGGCATCCCCCGGCGAGAGTGCCGCAGATTATAACCGGCAAGCTTCCGATTGCAACGACTTTATGGCTTATGGGGGTTGTAGCGGCTCGCGTTTCGGGCGAATTCTGTGGGGCCTGGGCAGGCGAGGGGTGATAATCTGACAGGGGTCAGATCGGCTTTTTTCCCGGAAACCCAGACGAATGCCGCCCCTTGTCGGCGTGATCATGGGCTCAAAATCAGACTGGGAGACGCTGCGCCATACCGGTCAGACGCTCGATCAGCTCTTGATTCCGTACGAGCGGCGCGTCGTTTCAGCACACAGAACTCCTGATCTGTTATACGATTATGTCACAAAGGCAGCGGAATGCGGGTTGGAGGTGATCATCGCCGGTGCCGGCGGGGCGGCACATCTCCCCGGCATGGCTGCTGCGAAAACGGCGTTGCCGGTCCTGGGCGTGCCGATCGAGTCGGCCGTCCTTCGGGGCGTGGACTCGCTTCTTTCAATCGTGCAAATGCCTGCGGGGATTCCAGTTGGGACGCTGGCCATTGGTAAGGCGGGGGCGATTAACGCGGCCTTGTTCGCGGCAGCCATCCTGGGCCTCAAGCATCCCGCGATTCGCTCGGCTTTGGAGAAGTACCGAGCCGCCCAGACACAGCACGTGCTCGATCATCCCGACCCCGAAGCCGGGTCCACGACATGAGAATCGGTATCCTGGGCGGCGGTCAGCTGGGGCGGATGATCGCGCTGGCCGGGGTGCCCCTGGACCTTTCGTTTCGCGTGCTCGACCCGTCGCGGGCGGCGTGTGCGGCCGCCGTCGCTGAGCACCAGGTCGGCGAGTATGAGGACTATGCCGCCTTGGCCGAATTCGTCGCCGGGTTGGACGCGGTCACCTACGAGTTTGAAAACGTCCCGGTGGAAACGGCGCGCTGGCTTTCACTTCGTCTGCCGGTTTATCCGCCGCCCGAAGCGCTCGAAGTCGCACACGATCGCTACGCCGAAAAGCTCTTCTTTCGCCGGATCGGCATTCCGGTGCCGCCCTATCGGGCCGTAACGACGCGGCCCGACTACGATGAGGCGATTCGTGAAATCGGGTTGCCCGCCGTGCTCAAGACGCGCCGTTTCGGCTACGACGGCAAAGGCCAAACCGTCCTGCGGACGGACGGCGACATTGAGCCGGCGTGGACGCTGCTCGGCGGCCGGCCGCTGATTCTCGAGCAGTTCGTGCGGTTTGACCGGGAGGTTTCGCTTCTCGGCGTCCGCGGCCGAGCGGGCGAGCAAGCGTTCTATCCGCTCGTGGAAAACCACCACCGCGACGGCATCCTCGACCGCTCGATCGCGCCGGCCCCCCATCCGGGATCGTTGCAGTCGGTTGCCGAGCGGCATGTCGGCGCGGCGCTGAACGCCCTAGCTTACACCGGCGTCCTCGCGATCGAGTTCTTCGTCGTCGGCGAGACGCTCTTTGCGAACGAGATGGCGCCGCGCGTCCACAACTCGGGGCACTGGACGATCGAGGGAGCGGTGACGAGCCAATTCGAGAATCATCTGCGGGCCGTGCTCGGCTGGCCGCTAGGCGACGCGTCCGAACGCTGCTGTGCTGCGATGATCAATCTGATCGGCCGCTTACCCGCGCGCGAGTCCGTGCTCGCTTTCCCCGGCGCACACTTGCATCTGTACGGCAAGGCGCCGCGGCCCGGTCGGAAGCTCGGACATGTCACCTTGCTCGCGGACAACCACGACCGGCTTGCGGAACTGCTGCAGCGCTGGCCGTCGCGTTCCTAGCCGTCGGGAATCAATCGCATAGGGTGATAGCAAACATCAGGAGCCCACCATGCCCGGCGACGCGAAACGGCACAGTCTGACCACCACCGGCGGGATGGGCCGCGCGCCGAACCGGGCGATGTTGCGCGGCGTCGGCTTCCTCGACGACGACTTCGACCGGCCGATGATCGGCGTCGCCTCGCTGTTCAGCGACATCACGCCGTGCAACGCCCACCTCGACCGCCTCGCCCGCAAAGGTTGCGAAGGCATTCGCGCCGCGGGCGGCGTGCCGCAGATCTTCGGGGCGCCGACCGCCTCCGACGGCATCATGATGGGCCACCAGGGGATGCGCTACAGCCTTGTCTCGCGCGAGGTCATCGCCGACAGTCTCGAAGTCGTCGCCGGCGGCATGAACCACGACGGCCTGCTCGCGTTCGGCGGTTGCGACAAGAACATGCCCGGCTGCCTGATGGCGATGGCCCGGCTCAACATCCCGAGCGTCTTCGTCTACGGCGGCAGCATCCTGCCCGGGGTCGGCCCGTCCGGCGAGGACGTCGACATCGTCTCCATTTTCGAAGCCGTCGGCCGTTACCAGGCCGGTAAGCTCGACGCGAAGGGCGTGCACAAGATCGAGTGCGAGTCCTGCCCGGGCCCCGGCGCGTGCGGCGGCATGTACACGGCCAACACGATGAGTTCGGCGATCGAGGCGATGGGCATGTGCCTGCCGTACGGCGCCAGCAACCCGGCCGTCTCGGCGGCGAAAGAGCGCGAGTCGTTCCTGGCCGGCAAGGCGCTCGTCCGATTGATCGAGCAGGGGATGAAGCCGCGTGACATTATTACCCGCAAGTCGCTGGAAAACGCCTACACGTTCGTCCTCGCCCTCGGCGGTTCGACGAACGCCGTCTTGCACCTGATGGCGATCGCCCGCGAGGCGCGGGTCGAATGGACGCTGGCCGACTTCGACCGGCTCGGCGACAAGGTCCCCCACCTCGCGGACCTCAAGCCGGGCGGCAAGTACGTCATGCACGACCTCTACATGGCCGGCGGCACCGCCCCGGTCCTGCGGGCACTGCTCGACGCCGGCATGTTGCACGGCGACTGCATCACCGTCACGGGAAACACGCTCGCGGAGAACCTGAAAGACGTGCCGAGCATCTACGCGAAGAAGCAGGACGTCATCCTGCCGCTGAACAAACCAATGTTTCCGTCGGGGCATCTCGTCGTGCTGCACGGCAACCTCGCGCCGGACGGTGCCGTCGCGAAAGTAGCGGGGCTCAAGAAGCGGAGCATCAGCGGGCCGGCGAAAGTCTTCGACTGCGAGGAGGATTGTTTCCGGGCGATCCAAGAAAAGCTCATCAAATCAGGCGACGTCGTCGTGATCCGCGGCGAAGGCCCGGTCGGGGGCCCGGGCATGCGGGAGATGCTTTCGGTGACGGCGGCGCTGGTCGGCCAGGGCCTCGGCGAGTCGATCGGCCTGATCACCGACGGCCGCTTCTCCGGCGGCACGCACGGCCTGGTCGTCGGCCATGTCGCTCCGGAAGCGTGGGTCGGCGGCCCGATCGCGCTGCTCAAGAACGGCGACATGGTGACGATCGACGCGGAGAAGAAGTCGCTCAACGTGGCGCTCGACGACGCGGAACTGAACCGCCGCAAGGCCGCGTGGAAACAGCCGAAACCGCGCGAGGAGCGCGGCGTGTTGGCGAAGTACGCCAAGACGGTGCACTCGGCGAGCGAGGGGGCGGTGACGGGGTAAATGCCCCGACCGCATTTCAAATCCTCATCGTCCGCCCATCGTCTGAGGTGGTGACCAGCAACTCCGGTCGCTTCTTACCCGTGGCCAGCGCGAATCGCAGAGGCAGCACCGCGCAGTTGAGCGGGCCCGTCTTGTCGGGCGTGTTTACGCCGACACGTCTTAGGTGCTCATCCTTGAGCCGATACAGTTCCAACCGCCACGGCTTTCGATCGAGGATCAGTAACTCGCGCACGCCGACGGAGGCGTAAAAAGACAGCTTCTTACGGCTGCGGTCGCCGGGGCTGACGATCTCGACGGCGAAGTCCGGCCCGCCGAACCAGTGCGTGTCGCGGTCCTCGGCCGGATTGCCCTTCAAGAACGCGGCCACATCGGGGCCGCGGTAATTCTTCGTCCAATCGTCCTCGCGATCAGTGACATTGACGCCCGGGAACACCAGCCCCTCATCGGGCATCTTGACCACGCCCAGGATCGCCAGGCAAATCTGCAGGGCCAAGTACTGGTGCTCGTTGTTCGCTATCGGCGCCATGACGTAGACTCTGTTCCAAACTTCGTCAAAGCGGTCCGCGCCGGTCAGCGCTCGCTCCTTCTTCAAGCGGTTGACTAAGCCCGGATCCAATAGCAGGGCGGCCATCGTCCTCCCTCCCTTGTGCCCCGGCGGGACAGTTCCTAACACAGTAGCATCCGCCGGACTCATTGAACCAAGCCGCCCGCCGTATTTCCATGCCGGCGAGCCGAACTCGGAGCCTCTC
>DATJGQ010000683.1:0-2489 GCA_035494815.1 Gemmataceae bacterium | reverse complement strand
CGAATACGGGAAGGACCTGCGGTTCGCGCAGTATGACGTGTTCCTGACCGTCGGGCTCAACATCGGCACACCCCACAGCCCAATCCCCGACTGCGGGATCGAGTGGCGCCGCGCCCTGCCGCCGGTCGTGCCCGAATTCTGGGCCAGAATCGGGGCGCGGGCCGCGCCTGCGGACGGGCCGTTTACGACGGTCGCGTCCTGGGGCGGTTACGCCGACCTGTCTTTCCGTGGCGAGTGGTACCGGACGAAGTACGACGAGTTCCGCCACTTCGCCGATCTGCCGCGCCGCGCCGGCCAACCGTGCGAGGTGCTGCTGAAGAGCGTCCGCGAACACGACGACGGCGTGTCCCTGCTCCGCGAAGGCGGGTGGGTCGTGCGGACGGCACCCGGGACGTTGGACCTGACCGCCTACCGCGATTACCTCGCCCGCTCCCGGGCCGAGATCGGCATTACCAAGGGCGCCTACGCGAAGGGCCGATCCGGCTGGTTCAGTGACCGAACTGCCAGTTACCTCGCCGGCGGCCGGCCGGCCCTGGTGCAGTCCACCGGGTTCGAGTGGCGCCTACCCACCGGCGCGGGCCTTGTCACGTTCATGGACGCGGAGGAGGCCGTGGCCGGCGTCGAGTCCATCAACCGCAACTACCCGGCCCACTGCCGCGCCGCCCGCGAGTTCGCCGCGGCGTACCTGGACTACCGCAAGGTTCTCCCCGGGATGCTTGACGCCTGCGGGTCGCTGCCCGCGCGGGCGCCCGTGGCCTTGCCCGACTTGCGCGGCGAACCGACGGTCAGTTCGCACGAACGCACCGCGATCGGCCTCACAGAGGAGGCATGACATGGCAACCGTGATCCTGGGGACGCGGGGGACGAGCGGCTGGCCGGAGTACGCGGGCTCGACGTGGGTCCGCCTCCAATACGTCCTGGGCCTGCGCAAGCTGGGGGTGGACGCGTTTTGGGTGGACCGCCTTCCGGCGATCGACGACCTCAGGCACCATCACAGCCTCGATTACCTGATGGCGCGGTTTGCGCGGACGATGGCCGACTTCGGCCTGGCCGAACGCTGGTGCGTCGTCTACGACGGCGGCCGGCGCTGCTTCGGCATGGAGCAGGGCCGCTTGCGCGAAGTCGTCCGGCGGGCGGACTTGTTGCTCAACGTCAGCGGTCACCTGCCGCCGGACTGTCCGCTGACGGGCGTGGAGCTCCGGGCGTACGTGGACGTCGATCCCGGCTTCACGCAGATCTGGGCCGGCCACTGCGATATGGGGTTCGACCGGCACCACCTGTTCTTCACGGTCGGCCAGAACGTCGGCACCCGAGACTTCCGCATCCCCACCGGCGGCGTCAACTGGACGCGCATCCTGCCGCCCGTCTTCCTGGACGAATGGCCGTATCGCTTCGACCCGCGCTGCACGCGATTCTCGACCGTCGCAGACTGGCGGGCGATGCAGCACGCGATTCACGAAGACGAGTATTACGGCGGCAAGCGCAAGGAATTCCTGCGGTTCCTGTGCCTGCCCAAGGATTCGAAGCAGCCGATCGAGGTGGCCCTCTGCATCAGCATGAGCGAGTGCGAGGACATCGAACTGCTGGTCGGCAAGGGATGGACGCTCGACGACCCCTACCAGTTCGCGGGGGATCCGTACAGCTACCGCGAGTTCATCCAGCTCTCCCGCGCCGAGTTCAGTGTCGCCAAGCATGGCTACGTCAAGTCGAATAGCGGGTGGGTCAGCGACCGCACCGCCTGCTACCTGGCCAGCGGCAAGCCGGCGCTCGTGCAGTCCACTGGCTTCGAAGGGCGGTTGCCAACCGGTCGCGGACTGTTGACCTTCCGCACGCTCGAAGAAGCCGTCGAGGGCGTGCGGGAGATCAACGGCCGCTACGCCGAACACTGCCGAGCCGCGCGCGAGCTGGCGGAGGAGCGCTTCGATTCATCCGTCGTCCTCCGCCAAATCCTCTCGGCCGCCGGAATCCCATTTCGCACCGCGACCGCGGCCCGCAACGGGGCTGACGAAAACGCCGCCGGAGGAACTCGCACGCGCGCGCACAACCGGGCCAGACGCAATGACGTCACCGTCAAGACCGGCCGGCTCGCTGCCGGCCGCGCACATCTGATCGCGAGGAGCCGACCATGAAAGAAAAAACCAAATGGATCGCGGCCGGAGTCTTGATCTTCTCCGGCGTCGGCCTCATCACCC
This sequence comes from Gemmataceae bacterium, assembly GCA_035494815.1. Lineage (GTDB taxonomy): Bacteria > Planctomycetota > Planctomycetia > Gemmatales > Gemmataceae > DATJGQ01. The sequence goes on along the minus strand of DATJGQ010000683.1, from coordinate 297 downwards.
GGAACCTGCTTCACGACCCGGACCGTGGCTTCCGCGAGGAGCCTCGCCAAAAGCAACTTGTCACATTCGAGCAGGTCCCGGCTCCCGTGCAGGAGACGATCCGGAAGGAGAGCGGTGGGCAGACGATTAAGAAGCTCCAAAAAGAGCGCCGGCAGGGAAAGACCAAGTACGAGCTGGAAGTGATCCGCGGTAAGGACAAGGTCAAGATCGACATCGCCGAGGACGGTTCGGTCACCGACCGCGCCGTCAAGCGGCTGAAGCCCAAACCCGCTTGACTTACTGCGCGCCCGCCCGATC
>DATJGQ010000682.1:0-2553 GCA_035494815.1 Gemmataceae bacterium | reverse complement strand
CCCTTTGTAGATAAGAACCGTATGCTGCGACGCCAAGCGACGGAAGGGCAATCGCCGTGATGACTACGAGAAGCCTCGTTCGGCTCATGGTCATGCTCAATTCGTGACCCTTACCGCTGCAAGTTGACGATGAGCGCCGCTCGACGGCGCGGCCGCCGATGACCGTCAGACGCGCAACGGCCCCTTCCCGCACGACCTGACGCTCCGACATCAGGTCCGCCATCAACGTGTCAATTTGCCGGCTGGACGACGATTTGATGACCACGGGGAATCAAAACACAAACGGCCCGCCTCCGCCCGCCTGCGGGCTTCGGTGAGCCGTTAAGATCCGCTTAGTTACAGTTAACAGTTGACAGTTAACAGTTAACAGTCAGCTGAGAGGTTCAGTTCACACTCGCCGCTTTGTCAGCGGCTCTACTGTCAACTGTCAACTGTCAACTGTCAACTGTCAACTGTCAACTGTCAACTATCAATTATCACTTCTGCAAGTTCACAACCAGCGCCGCACGCCGGTTCAGGCGGCGCGTTTCCTCACGCGCGTTGTCGTACTTCGGCCGCTCCTCGCCGTAGCTGATGGTCGAGAGCCGGCCGGTCGCAATGCCGCGACTGATCAGGTAGTCGCGCACGGCATTCGCCCGACGATCGCCGAGCGCCAGGTTGTATTCCGCCGTCCCGATGTTGCACGTGTGGCCTTCCAGCTGCAGACGCAGCGTCGCGTCCTGCTTCATCGCCGCCACCGCTTCGTCGAGCACGCGGGTCGCTTCCGGCCGCAGCGTGTAGCGGTCGAAGTCGAAGTGTACGTCCTCGAACGTATACGTCTTGACCGGCGTCCGGATGACCATGATGTTGACGGTATCGGAGGCCGTGCCGCCTTTGCCGTCGTTCACCGTCACCGTCACCGGCACGGTGCCTTCCTGCTGCGGCGCGGTCCACAGCGACTGCCGTTCCCCCGGACTTGCCAGCGTGCCCTGCGGGCTCGTCCAGCGATACGTCAGCATGTCGCCGTCGGGATCGCTCGCGTTCGCGGTGACCGTCGAGTTCCGGCCCACTTCCACGACGCACGGATCGCACTGCGCTTTCACGACCGGCGGGCGGTTCACCGGCGGCGGCGCGGGCGCCGGGGCCGGCGGGGGCAGCGGCGGCGGGGGGGGCGGCGGCGGCACGTACACGCGGACGCCCGGATGGTAGCCGATCCGAATCTGCCAATCGACGAAGTCGCTCGACTTCTCGCCCGGCTCGTCGCTGTTGAAATCCTTCCGATCCTTCATCGGGAAGTTCCAGGCCAGCCCCAGGCCCATGAAGAACCCCTTCCGATGCTGCCAGGTGAGCGCGACGTTCGCCGCCGTCATGTTCTGGACCGCCGAGATCGCCGGCGCAAGACTGCCGTCGTCGCCGACCACCAACCCCGACGTCGTCGTCGCCGTGTCCTTGTTGGGCAGCGAGCCGACCAGTTCGAGCGCCGCGCGCAGCGGCGACCGGGACGGGAAGCCCGCCCCGACGCCCCACCGGGTGGCACCCGTCGGGATGTCGAAGCCGTCCGGCTTGCCGCGGACTTCGTAGCCCGCGTATCCCGAGAACTCGAGCTTGCGCCGGATTTCCTTGCTGCCGATGAAGTCGAAGCTGAAATCCGCCTTGCCGGTCGAGATGCCGACGTCTTTGTCGCCCGTCGGCGCCTTCACCATGCCGCGGAAGGCGAGCGCCAGCGGGTTCTGGCGGAACTCGGACAACAGATTGATCTTCGCGCCCAGGTAGAAGTCGCCGACGTTGTCACCAGTCCAGCCCTGGTGCACCCGCGGGTCGCGATCGACGATGCCGCCCACGTCCGTGTTGTTGATGAACAGCGGCCGCAGGTCCCGATCGATGCGCGTATCGACGAGAAACGATCCGAAGATCTCCGCGCGCTGCTTGATCCCGACGGCGAACGTGCCCGCGATATCGCCGACGTTGCTGAAGCCCTGGATGTAATTGGTGCCGCGCCGGTACCCGCTGACCGACCACTTACCGTGGTCGAGGACTTCGCCGGTCGGAACAAACCACAGTCCAGTGTCGCCGAAGAAGGTCGTCGTCGCCGGTCGCGTCTCCTCGGCTGCGGCCGAGGACGAGGCTTGGGTTCCAGACTGATTCTGCACCGTGGATGTCGCGGAAAATTCGTTCTGGGCGCTCGCGCCGGTCGCTGCCGCCAGCACGAACATCCATGCCACGGTTACGCGTCTTAACATTGTCGGTCGCCTCCAAATGCGTCTGCGGTTCGCCCGAACGGCCTACCGCCCCTCGCCCCGCCCCGGGTGAGCGATCAGTCACTGTATATTCCCGTCGGAGTCACTCAACGAAGAATTCTCCGGCGGGGTCGCCAGGCGGCCACGCCCGCCGCGACTGACCTGGCCGCCTTTGCGGCCCGCGGCTCGTGCTTCGTCGGCGCTCCACTCGTGCGCCGTGCCTTTTTCATGCGCCGCGCGGCCACCCTTGCTCGCGATCTCGCGCTGCTTCTCCGGCGACATCGACGCAAAGCCTCGCCGTTCCTTACGTTCTCTTGTTTCCACGTTATGCTCCGTA
>DATJGQ010000681.1:0-2966 GCA_035494815.1 Gemmataceae bacterium | reverse complement strand
CCTCCGCGGCCGCCGCCACGTCCGCCGCCCCGTCCGCCGCCGGGCATGCCGCCGCCGGGACCTCGATTGGGCGGAAGGGGCGGGACCCGAAATACGTTTCTCGGGTTCACACCGGTGAGTTTGAGCGCGACCCGGCGGACGGTCTGGCCGTTCTTCAACGTCACGTTGTCGCGCTTCCAGTCGACGACCTCCGTGGGACTCAAGTCGGGATCGAGCAGGGGCAGCGTGTCATGTTCGAGGGATTGTGACTTCCAAATCACTGCGCGGTCGGCCCAATTGATCTGGAAGTACTCGGTTTCCCCCGGCTGACCTTTCGGAAGATTCTCCTCTGCCAGCGCCTTTGCGTAGACGGTGCCCACGACGACGTTTCGTAGCCACGGCGTTGGGCCGCCGCGCGGCTCGAATCGCGGCTGGATGCCTTCGACCATGTAGAACGGAATCGTCCACTGCGCCTGCGTGTCGGTCATCTGCATAAACGCCAGTAACAGCGTGTAGCGCACCTGATCACGCTGAAGGCGTGCGGACGAGAGATATGCGACCTCGCGGGCCTGTTCGAGGAGTTCGTTATCGAATCGTTCGTTCTTTTCGCGGATGTTTTCCTTGTACTGCGCTTCGAGAAGTGCCCGATTGACCTCCTGTTTTTCGCGCAGAACGTCCGTCGCCGACCGGTAGACCAGCCAAAACGCGACGCTCTCCGCGGCGATGAGCAGCAGCAGGAAATAGACGATCAAAGACAGGCGAATCGATCGCATCAGCCCGGCCCCCGACTCACTCGGCGGCGTTTCCGGCCTCGTCAGCGCGCAACTGATAGCCCTCCCCCCAGCGAGTCAGAATCAGGGGCGGGTCGAAGCCTTTGTCGATCTTATTCCGCAGGTAGCGGATGTAGACGTCCACGACGTTCGACGTGCTCTCGTCGTGCTCGTCGTACAGATGTTCCCAGATCATCGTCCGCGTGACGACCCGGCCGCGGTGGAATGCGAGAAACTCCAACAGGCCGTACTCGCGCGGCGTCAGGTGGATCGCCTGGCCGGCCCGCTTGACGCTCCGGGCGGCGGTGTCGATCTCCAGGTCGAATACGCGGATGATCGGATCCTTGACCTCGTGGCCGCGGCGGACCAGCGCCCGCAGCCGGGCCAGCAGCTCTTCGAGTTCGAACGGCTTGGTCAGGTAGTCGTCGGCCCCCGTGTCGAGGCCTTTCACTTTGTCGTCGAGCTGGTCGCGGGCGGTCAGCATGAGGACATGTGTCTTCTTGCCCGCCTTACGCCACCGCTGCAAGAGCGTCAGCCCGTCCAGCTTCGGGAGCATGATGTCGAGGACGATCGCGTCGTACTCGACGGTGGATGCTTTGAAATTCGCCTCTTCGCCGTCATACGCCACGTCCACGGCGTAACCTTCCTCCTCCAGTCCCTGGCGGAGCGCACGGACGAGCGGTTTGTGATCTTCGACGAGCAGGACTCGCACTGTGGACCTCGTAGGACGGACGACCGGGATATGATCTTCGGCGACTAGGGTTCGCACGGAGAACCTCGCAGAAAGACGTGGCGGACGGGAGGGACGCACCAGAGGGGGTACCGACAATCTCACGGCCCGTTTCCCCCGTCCGTGCGATCGCCACGGCGTCACGCTCGAATCGTATCAGTGGTGCTGTGAAAAACTCATGAGAAGCACTTTAAGTTGATGAGAGCGGCCTTGTAGGTCAGGCTCTGCCTGACGATCGACCGCACGAACGTCAGGCACAGCCTGACCTACCCAACTCATGAGAAAGCCACGTCGGGCTTACACCTCGACGCTCGCCTAGCCGGCCATGGCGATCCGTTCGCGGATCGTCGGGTGGTCGTGGAAGAGCCAGACGACGATCGGATGCGGGTCGGCGTCGGCCTTGTTGAGCGTGCCGAGCTTGGTGAACGCCGAGCGATAAGCGGCGGCGTCCTGCGTGCGGGCGAGGGCGTAACGATCGCATTGCCGCTCGAAGTGCCGCGACAGCGCATTCGTGAGAGGGGATAGCACCAAACCGAAGGTCGTGAGGACGAGCAACAGGAGCGGCAACGCGGCCGGGTCAGACCAGGCGGGATAGCCGAGGACTCCGGCGAGGGCGTGCAGGGCGCGGTCGGCGAGCCAGAGCCCCGCGGCACTGAGAAGGATTTCGACGCCGATCATCTTCGGCAGGTGCCGGTGGACGTGATGGCCCAGCTCGTGGGCGAAGACGATGTCGATCTCCTCCGGCGTGAACTCGTTCAGAAGTGTGTCGCCGAGCAGGACGCGCCGCGTCCGGCCTAAGCCCGCGAGGGCGGCATTGGCCTTTTTCGTTTCGTCACTCAGCCCGAGGCGGTAGACGCCTTCGACGGCGAGGCCGGTCCCGGCGGCGAGCCGCCGCAAGCGATCGGCGAGCGATGCGTCCTCGAGCCGTTCGACGCGGTAGAAGAGCGGCAGGATCAGCACCGGCAGCAACTGGCCGAGCACGACGACGACCAACAGCCACGCCGCGGTCGCCCAGACCCACCACCAAGGTCCCGCCCAGGTCAACAGGGCGTAGAGGCCGAACAGCACCGCCAGCCCGAACGGGACGAGCAGAAGCCACCCTTTGACTTTCTTCCACGCCCAAGCGGCGAGCGACTGCCGGCTCAGCCCGAAGCGATGTTCGAGGAGATATCCCGACCAGAAGTCGACCGGCAGCGTGAGGAGTTCCAGGCCGAAGCCGTAGACGAGCGCGAGGACGGCCAGCCGCAGCCAGGGGTTATCGCCGATGATTGGTCGCAGCGCGGCGTCGAACCGCGGGCCGATGACGAGCGCCGCGACGACGAGGCCGGCGAAGTTCAGTGCCAGGTTGATGAAGAGGGCGCGGTGCTTGAGGCGCTGGTAATGCTGGGATTCGGCCGGTGTGGTGTCGAGGGCGGTGGTCATGCTCCCATTATACGGGAGCCAAATCCTGTTCCGCCGCGACCCGAGTCTTCGAGGGGAGCGCATTC
>DATJGQ010000680.1:0-2670 GCA_035494815.1 Gemmataceae bacterium | reverse complement strand
CGAGGGGAGCGCTGGCCAGCGCTCCCCTCGAAGACTCGGGTCGCGGCGGAACGTATAAGTGGCTGATATTGACACGCTAGGGCGACCCGCGATATCTCCCGCCCGCCGGAATGCAGCCGCGCGGACGACCGGAAGTGCCACCGGGGGGCGGCCGCGCGCGGCCGGAGGGAGGGGCCGTGGGCGGACCGCGCACACACCGACGATGGCTGGTGTCGGCGGTCGTGACGCTTGTCGCCATGGGCGGGATTGCCCACCGGGCGCGGGCCGATGAACCCGCGCGCCTCGGTCTCCTCGCCGCCGACCCGGCCAAACCGCTCCGCCTCGCCGCCGACGAACTCTACACCTGGACCGAATCGGGTGAGCAGGTCATCCTGCTCAAGGGCAAAGTCCTGCTCGACCAGGGCGTCGTCAACATTCGCGCCGGCCGGGCGGTCCTGTGGCTCGATCTCGAGCGGCATCGTCAATCGGGCGTCTATTACGTTCAAGTGGTGGCCGAAGGCGACGTCGCCATCGAAAACGGCCCGAAGCGCGACAAGGCGAACGTCGCAACATTTGAGCTGGCGACGAAGCCCGACCCGGCGCCACGGGCGGGCGTTCGCACCGTCCAACAGGCGCAAGGGACCGACCCGTTCTTCCGGCGCGCCTTGGAACTGCGAGCACCCGCGAGTGAAATCGTCCAGGCCGCGGCCACTTCCCCGCCCAAGACCGCGAGCACGGCCGTCACGCCGACGCAACAGCCGATCAGCCCGCCGGTCGAGTGGCCGTCACAAACGCCGCCCACCGGACCGGCGCCGAGCGTGCCGACTCCGTCTCCTTTGGTTCCGGTGCCGAGCGGGCCGCTGCCGACCCGGCAGGTGCCGGGGACGGGCGAAACCATCCCGGTCCCGCCGCCCGAAATGCCCGCCGCCGGCGGGCCGCCGCGAATGTTCTCCATCGCACCGCGTTCGGCCGCCGGCTACAGCTTCAACGGCTTCCGTACGCCCTCCGGCGAACAAGTCGCGGTCCTCAGTGGCGGCGTCATCGTCATCGTCCGCAACGTGCAAAACGTCGGCCTGCTGGACATCGAAGCGGACCGGGCCGTCATCTGGACGCGCGGCAAGTCGGACCAGGCGCTCCAGCAACTGCAAACGACCGGCGCATCGTCGGATCAGGATTATGAACTGTATTTGGCGGGAAACGTTCAGCTCCGGCGCTCGGGCGGCGCCAACGCGAAGGACGAGCAGACCCTCAAGGCGGAGCAGCTCTACTACGACGTCCGCCGCCACGTCGCCGTCGCCGTGCAGGCCGACCTCGAACTGCGGCGGCCCGGGATGGCGCAACCGATCTTTATGCGGGCCGACGAACTGTATCAGTTATCGACGACCCAATTCGAGGCGAACCGGGCGCAGATCTTCTCCAGCAAATTGCCGTCCGACCCGGGCCTGAAGATTGTCGTCGCCCATGCGACCGTAAATCAACAAACCTACGAGCGGCGCGGCCTGTTCGGCCAGCCGATCGTCAACCGGACGACCGGCCAGCCGCAGGCGGTCAACGAAACGATCGTCCACGGCGACAACGTCGTGCTGCAGGTCGAAAACGTGCCGATCTTTTACCTTCCCGTCGTACAGGGAAACGCGAACGACCCGCTCGGGCCACTGGAGAGCCTGGCGTTCAAACAGGACCGAGTTTTTGGGACACAAGTCTTCAGCACGTTCGACGTGTGGAACCTCCTCAACCGCGACCCGCTGCCGGGGACGAAATGGCGGCTCGAAGCGGACTATCTCAGCCGCCGCGGCCCGGCCCTCGGCACGACGTTCGACTATCAGGGCCTCGACCTGTTCGGCCTCAGCGGGCCTTACGCCGGCAACATCAAGCTCTACGGCATCCACGACGACGGCAGCGACATCCTCGGCGGCGGCCGGGGCGAGGGCGACGACCACCCGGAATGGCGCGGCCGCGCCTTCTGGCGGCATTCGCAAAAGATCTTCGACGACTTCACCCTGCAGTCGCAGCTATCGCTGTTGAGCGACAAGAACTTCCTCGAGCAGTACTACAAGCAGGAGTTCGACTACGACTACAACCAGGAGACGTTCGTCTACCTCAAGTACCAGCGGGACACGCTCGCCGCGTCACTGCTGGTGAAGCCGAACATTCGCCGCTGGGTGACCGAAGACGAATGGCTGCCGCGGGCCGACTTCAACGCGCTCGGCTGGTCGCCCTTCGACGTATTCACGTACAACATGCGGTCGAACGCCGGGTACGGGCAACTCCATGTTACGACGGTGCCGCCGTTCCCGGTGCCGACGCAGCAGTTCACGGACAAAAAGGACGAAACGGGGCGGTTCGACCTGAACCAGGAATTGAGCCTGCCGTTCTACCTCGGGCCCGTCAAGGTCGTGCCGTACGGCGTGCTCGATCTGACATACTACACGGAAGACCTCTCCGGCGAGTCGAACGGCCGGCTCTACGGCGGTGGGGGCGTCCGCACATCTCTGCCGTTGTCACGCCTCTACCCCGGCGTGCAGAGCGACCTGTTCAACCTCAACGGCATGTATCACAAGATCGTAATCGGCGGGAACTACTTCATCGCCGACTCGTCCGACCCGTTCTTCATGTTCCCGCAACTCGACCGGCTGAACGACGACGCGACCGACCAGGCGATCCGTGACATCACGCCGCGGCAGCCGTTCC
>DATJGQ010000679.1:0-4896 GCA_035494815.1 Gemmataceae bacterium | reverse complement strand
CTGCCCTGATCGAGTATTCCGAGGAGAAGGGCTGGGACGTCGATTACTACATGGCCTGCCTCTACCACCGCACGCGGACGCGGGCCGAGTACGAGGCGATGCTCGGCAAGGATCTGCCGCTCGGCGAGATCTACCTGCCGTCCGACCCGCCGCGGATGTTCAAAGTCGTGCGCTCGACGCCGAAGCCGTGCCTGGTCTACAAGGTACTCGCGGCCGGCCGGCGGGTGGAGAGGCCGCAGGAAGTCAAGAACTGTTTCAAGACGGCGCTCGAGCACATCAAGCCGACCGACGCGCTGATCGTCGGCATGTACCAGCAGCTCGGCGATCAGGTGGGCGAAGACGCGGCGATCGTGCGCGAGTTGTGCAACGGTGCGGCGCGCTGAAAGACCGGTGCGCGACGCTTCGCAGAAGCGGGAGAGTCTCTCACGCTTCTGCGAAGCGTCGCGAAGCGTTTCACTTCGTACTTGTCCCGCCGGACTTCCGCGTCATGACCAATTCCATCATCAATCGCTCGGAACCGTCCACCGCGATCGCAAACTGCCGGTGAACGATTTTATTCCCGTCGTCCTCCAGCTTCGTCACAGTTCGCGACGACCGGGTCGGGCCTTTCGCGTCGTCGCCGAACGACTTGCTGTAGAGCACGATCTCCTTGCCGTCGAACGGCCCTTTACCTGCGCGGGCGGACATCTTCGTCTGCCGCGAGTCGATCCAGACGCTCGAGAACGGGCCGTTCGGCGTCTCGTAGCCGATCAGGCCGGTGCCGGTCGTTTTCGTGTCGCCCTGCTCGAACGTGAACTCCGACTTGAGGAACCGGCCGTCGTGTTCCATCGTCTGCCTGCACGTTCCGCGTTGCCGCGACGGTTCGCCGGACCGCGGGTGGAACGTCTTGACGACGTCCCAGTCGCCGACGAACTTCGCCAGGAACTTCTGCCCCGCGCCCGGGCCCGACCGCGGCTCGTAGGCCGATTGTGGGTCCTTCTGTCGCGCGGGCGGCTGGCCGGCTCCGACGAGAACGACAATGACGAGCGGGAACAACGCCAGGCGGCATCGCGGAAAGGTCATAATGTTCCTCACAAAGAACAACGGGCGGGACCGGCGCGAGTTATCGTTTGGCCGGCGGCCCGTCGGCCAGCTCCCAGAGCAGGTCAATGTACTCGGCGCGACGGCGCAGTACTTGGAGGTCCGCCTCTCGCGCGAACTTCGCCAGCTCGTTGACGTCCTTGACGGCGGCTTGTCGCAATAAGCCGATCGCCCGTATGGCGTAGGCGTCGGCCTCCGGCGCGCAAAGTGACGCCGCACCGACGACTCGGGCCAGATTGCCGAGCCGGGCGGGGGAATCCGGGCTGTTGCTCAGGAGTTGCTCGCGCCGCTTGATCGCCGCTTCGTAAGCCGAAAACGCTTCCGACAGCCGATTCAGTTCCCGCAGTGCCTGGCCGAGATTGGCCAGCGTCGTTGCCAAAAGATCGGCGGATTCGACGATGTTCGGGTGATCGTGGATCAGTTTTTCCTCGATGACGCGGGCGCGTTGCAGGTCGGTGACGGCCAGTTCGCGATCGCCCATCTCGCGCTCGACAACTCCGAGATTGTTGTGGGCGCGGGCGACGGCCAGCGTGTACGCCGGGACTTCGGCATGGTCGCGGGCCAGTTGATCCTGGATTTCAAGCGCCCGCCGAAAGGCTGCCGCCGATTCGGGGAGCTTGCGGAGACTCCGCAAGAGCGCGCCGAGGTTGTTCTGCGTGCTGGCGACACCTTCGAGGTATTCGACCACGCCGGGGTTCTCGCGGGCCAACTTTTCCTGAATGTCGCGGGCCTTCTCGTACCCTTGCCGTGCCTCGTCCGGTCGGTTTTGGCCGGCAAACATGATCGACTGATTGTTCAGAGTCTTGGTCAGTTCCAGGGCGTATTCCGAGCGGCCGGCATGGGCGGCGTGCAACTTTTCGTGGACCTCGCGGGCGCGTGCGACGGTCGCGAGTGCCGCGGTACGTTGGCCGGTCTCCCACTCCAGCCACGCCATGCTGGTGAGCGCCCGGCCGAGTTCGAAGGCGCTGTCCACGTCGTCGGGACGATCACGAAGAAGGCGCTCGAGAATCGATATCGCCGCGCGGCATGCCTCCAGTCCCTGGGGCAAGTGGCCGAGTACGTGGCGGACGAAGCCGATATTGGATAACGTGCGCGCCAGATCACGCGCGTCCTGCGCACGGTCGGGGGCCGCGTCAGCGACCCTTTTTCGGCCGGCCCGGGCCGATTCCAGCAGTTCGAGAGCTTCGGAGGTCTGGCCTAGTTCGGCGTGCAGCGTGCCCAGCGCGTTTTCTGTCGCGGCGAGATCGCGAATTCTCGTCGTGTCTGTCGGGGCGTGGGATAACAACTCCGCGCGGATCGCCCTCGCCCGCAGGTACATTTCTTGTGACTTCGTTCCCGGCGCCAATTCGTGCAATAAGAATGCGAGTCGGTGACAGGCGGCTCCCGTTTCGACTCGGACGGTCGGGTCGTCTCCCCAGCGGGCGAGGAATTGCTCGTAGTAATCGCGCGCCCGTTGCAGGAGTGCCTTCCGCAGTTCCTGCGTGCCCGGTTCCTTCCTGAGGAGTTGCGGATTCTCACTCACCTCGGTGAAGAATTCGTCGACGGCTTGCCGCGTCTCGCGGTTGGCGTCGGCGAGTTGATGGTTCGCTTCGCCCAACTGACGGTTCGACCGGGCGAGCAACCCGGCGGCGACGGCCGCGACGACCAGGGCCGCCAGCGCCGCCGCCGTCAAACCTGCGACCAGCGGCCGATGCCGCCGCGCCCACCGCCGTGCCCGCTCGGTCCACGGCTCCCGGTCGGTGGTCACCGGCTCGTCGGCGAGCCAACGCTGAACGTCCTTGGCCAGCTCCTGCGCGGAGGCGTAGCGGTCCTGCGGTTCCAGCGCCATCGCCTTGTTGCAAATCGCCTCCAGGGGCCGCGGCACCGCCGCCTGGATTTGACGGGCCGGCGGGTGTTCGCCGCGCTGGATCCGCTGTTGCATCGCCGGCCAGGTGTCGTCCTGGATCGGCGCCCGACCGGTCAGCAGGTTGTAGAGCATGGCGCCGAGGCCGTACACGTCCGCGGCCGAGCCGAGCACGTCCCAACGGCCGGCCGCCTGTTCGGGGCTCATGTAGGCCGGCGTCCCGACCGCGGCGCCCATTCGGGTGTAGTCGCCCGTCTGATCCACCGAAACGTGCAGCGTCGCTTCACCGTCGATCCGCTCGGCTTCGGTCCGGTCGACCGTTCGTGCGAGCCCCCAGTCGACGACGTAAGTCTCGCCGAAGCGGCCGAGCATGACGTTGCCGGGCTTGAGGTCGCGATGAACGACCCCCCGGCTATGCGCGTAGCCGACCGCCTGGCAGACGTCCGCGAACCGCTGCAACAACTCGCGGAATGCGAGTGAGCGATATTCCGGCTTTTGGTGGAACCGGCGGATCGCCTCGGCCAGCGACTCGCCCTCGACGAACCGCATCGCGTACGCCGGGCGGCCGTCCTTGTCGATTGCCATGCCGTAGACGGGGATGATGCCGGGGTGCTGCAGCCGGGCGGTCATCTCCGCCTCGCGCAGGAACCGCCGGGCCGCGCCGGCACCGACGACCGCGTCCGACCGCATGCGCTTGAGGGCGACCGGCCGGTTCAATTCGACGTCGTCCGCGAGCAGTACTTCGCCGAGTCCGCCGATCGCGTACAGTTTGACGGGCTTATAGCGGTCGGCGGTACCCCGGACAGCGGGCGGCGGCGACTCCGGCGTGCCACCGGCCGACGGCGTCGATTGCGCTTCCGTCGGTTGGAACACGGTGGCCGTCGGGTCCGTTGGCTCTGTCATGGCAGGCACTGTATTCGTAGAGGGAAACGGCTGGTCCAGTATACGTCGGGCGTGGGCACCGCGGAAGCAATCCGGGGCCGAAACTGATCTGGCGTGATTATCGGAAATCGGATACCCGTAGGGGCCGGGGCAGGATGCTCACACGTCCGTCGGGCAGGGAGGCTTGCCATGTCGTCCGCGCGTGTCCACCCGACCGCCATTGTCGATCCCACCGTACGTCTCGCCGAGGACGTCGTCGTCGGGCCGTATGCCGTGCTGGAGGGAGCGATCGAACTCGGCCCGCGGTGCGCCGTGAAGCCGCACGTTCACATGATCGGCCCGCTGGTGATGGGACCTGAGAACACGATCTGCTCCGGCGCCGTCATCGGCGAACGGCCGCAGCATCTCAAGTTCGATGGCGCGCCGACCGGCATCGTCATCGGTGCCGGCAACGTCTTCCGCGAACACATCACCGTCCACAGCGGTACGACCGACGCCGGCACCCGAATCGGCGACAAGAACTATTTCATGGCGGGCGCGCACGTCGCCCATGACTGCACGGTCGGGGATCGCTGCATCTTCGCCAACGGGGCCCTGCTGGGCGGGCACTGTGAGGCCCACGACGCCGCGTTCCTGTCCGGCAACTGCGCCGTGCACCAATTCTGCCGCTGTGGCCGGCTGTCGATGATGAGCGGCGGGGCGACCACGTCGAAAGACGTCCCGCCGTTTTTCGTCCAGGAAGGCCGCAACCGCCTGGTCGGTGTGAATGTCGTCGGCATGCGACGGGCCGGTCTGAAGTCGGTCCAGATCGACGCCATTCGCGAGGCGTACCGCATTTTGTATCTGCAGCGGATGGTCCTGCCGGCGGCATGCGAGCATATCAAACGCCACCTCGGACATGTGGACGTGGTCGCCGAGCTCCTGGAGTTCATCCGCTCGTCCAAACGCGGTATAACATCCACGAGCGGCTACACCGAAGCGGCATAATGACCCCGTCATGTGGCGGCGGCACTGCCGTGAATACCAGCCGCGACCCGACTTAATCACCAAACCGTTATCAGAGCCGCGACCGTAAGGGAGTGGGGCGCCCG
>DATJGQ010000678.1:0-3827 GCA_035494815.1 Gemmataceae bacterium | reverse complement strand
CCAGCTCGCGTCGGCCTCCTTCGGCGCTCGTTTCTCCTTATCCCACATGAACGCCTTGCCGAACCGGTAGCTCTGCACACCCATGTTTACGGTGCTGAACGCGGCAGCGCCCAGTTCCGGCGTACTGAGCGTTTCGCGGTTGCGATCGCGAACGCACTGGAGGAAGTTCTCCCACAGGTAGTAGGTGGCGTCGTGCTTGGCCTTCGCGGCCTCCTCGACGAGCGGGTTGGTGTAGGTGTGGACCGGCTTTTCCTGGCCGTCGGTGCCCTTGGGCTTCACGGGGCCGCCGGCGATGTTCTGCCCGTACACCTCGAACCCGGTCATGTAGTCGCCGCCGCCGGTGAACTCGATCGTGCCGAGGTGCCCGCGGATCTTCTCCCCCAACTGCGTGTCGTTGAGCATCGTCGCCGAGATGATGAGCTGGCAGCCCTCGTTGTAGTCGGCGACCACCGTCGCCACGTCCGGCACGTCCCGGCCGTCGTACTCCATGTACAGCCCGCCGCCGCCGACGACGCGGCCCGGGAACCGCACGCCCATCGCCGCGATCAGGTGCGTCGTCTGGTGCACGAACAGGTCGGTGAACATGCCCCCGCCGAACGGCCAGTAGCACCGCCACTGCGCCCACACCGCCCGGTCGAACGGCATTTCTTTCGGCGTCGGCCCGAGCTTCTGGCCTACGCACTCGAACTTGTGCCCGAGCCACATGTCCCAGTCGATCGTCTTCGGCGACATCTGCTTGGTGAGCGGGTAATAACGCCACTGGCCGCGGAGGTCGTTGCGGTAGTAGCTCGTCTGGCCCTGGAAGACGTGACCGATCTTGCCGGAGCGGATGTAGTCGTTCGCTTCCCGCCAGGTCGGGTCGGCCATCGACTGCACGCCGACGGTCATGACGCGGTTGTGCTTCTTCGCGGCGTCGACGACGGCCTGGGCCTCGTCGATCGTGCGGGTCATCGGCTTTTCGCAGTAGACGTCCTTACCGGCGGCCATCGCGTCGATCGCCATCTTCGCGTGCCAGTGGTCCGGCGTGGCGATCGAGACCGTGTCCACGTCTTTCTGCTCGATGATTTTGCGGTAGTCCTTGCTGACGTGGTCCTTGTCGTCGACGTTCAGACCACACCGTTTCGCCGTCGGATAAAGACCGCGGCCTTTGCCGCTGCCGAGCTTCTCGTCGCCGTCCCACACGTCGCAGACCGCGATCGGCCGTACGCCCTTGTTGTCTTTCTGGAGTTGCAGCACGGCATCGACGTGCTGCTGGCAACGGCCGCCGACGCCGAGGAAGGCGACGTTGATCGTGCCGTTGGCGCCGTAAACGCGGTCGTAGCTGGCGGCCGTAAATGTCAGTGCGGCGCCGGCCGCGGCCGAGGTCTTCAGGAAGTCGCGGCGATGAGCCTTGCGTTTGGACATGAGAGAGTTCTCCGGGTAGGGGTGACTCAATGAACAAGCCCACGCGCGAGTCACGCGTGGGCCTTCGTTTACTTCAAGTGGTGCTGCAACAACCACTGGTAAAGTTTGTCGGTGCCATAAGCGCGGTCCCAACAGTTATGGCCGACGCCTACGTATTCGGTGTACTCAGGGGCGACGCCGAGCCGCTTGAGCGCAGAAACCAGTCGCCGCGATTGATCGACTTTCACGGCGGGGTCGCGATCGCCGTGGAAGCACCAGCAGGGGACGTCTTTAACCTTCTCGACCGATTCGGGATCGTAGCCGCCGCAGACCGGCGCGATCGCGGCCCACTTGTCGGGGAACGCCGCGGCCATCGCCCAGGTGCCGAAGCCGCCCATCGACAGGCCGGTCAGGTACGTTCGCTTCGAGTCGGTCGTGAACTGTTTCTTCACCTCGTCCAGGATCGCGAGGGCGCGGGCACCTTCCGGGCGGTCGGGAAACCAGGTGTCGACGATCGTCGGCCGGACTTTCTGGGCCTGCGGGAAGACGACCAGGAAGGGGAAGGTCGATTCGCGGTCGTGGATCGCCCGGCCGAGACCCATGCGGGCCTGACGTTGGCCGTCGGTGCCCGCCTGGCCGAGGCCGTGCAGGAAGAGGATCGTGGGCACCGGCCGGTCGGGCGAGTAATCGTGCGGGACGAAGACGGCGTATTTCACTTCGCGGCCGTCGGGGTCTTTGATGGTGCGGTTGAGGAAGCCGTGCTCGGGCGCATGCGCGGGCTCGGCGGCTCGGAGGGCGAGTGCGGTCAGGCCGATCAGGGGGATGAAAAGAAGACGAAGGCCTTTCATCGGCGACATCCTGGGGCGGGCAGCGGGCAACGAATACGGTATCAGATTGACCGATGCGTTGCCACGGAGTTCGCGAGTGGAGTTGTCCTTATTCGAGCAGTCCTACTCGGTCCGTGCTGATTAGTCACCGCCGTCCCACATCATGAGGACAAGCATGAGGAAAAAAGCCGCCGTTACAGCAACCGGGACCGCAAACAAGATGACCCAGAAGAGTCTTTCCAGAAAGCGCGTCGGCGACCGGCTCATTTCGTCTCCGGATACTTCTTCGCTCGCCAGTCGCGCATGCCGCCGTCCATGGAGATGACGTTCGTGTAGCCCATTTTCTGCAGATTGTCGGCGGCGAGGGCCGAACGGAAGCCGCCGCCGCAATAGAGCACGAGTGGGGCCGACCTGTCGGGGACCTTCTTCTCGATGTCGCGCTCGATGACGCCCTTGCTCAGGTGCAGTGCGCCGGGGAGGTGGCCGGCGGCGAATTCGCTTTCCTCGCGGGTGTCGACGAGCGTGAACTTCTCGCCGCGGTCGAGGCGTTTCTTCACGTCGTCCACCGTGCACTCTTTGATGCGTTTTTTGGCATCGTTGACGATCGCGAGGAATCCGGGGGAGTGGTCCATTTGAAATCTCTTTCGTGCTTCGCAGCGTCCATCAGAGCCGGAAGCGTAAGCGACGGAACGCGTTCAAATGACCGTTGCTTACGCTTCCGGCTCTGATCGGATCGCGAGACGGATCAACGTAAGTATCGGTTAATAACGTTCTCCAACATCTCCTGCCGGCCGGAGACGTTCTTCGTGGCGTCGCCCTTGTCGAGCATGTACTTTTCCAACTCTGCCAGACCGACCTTACCCGATTCGATCTGTTGGCCGATGCCGCCGTCCCACGACGCGTAACGGTCCTTGACGAACTTCGCCAGTTCGCCATCGGCCCGGATCTTCGACGCAACTTTGAGGCCGAGGGCGAAGGCGTCCATGCCGCCGATATGGGCGTGGAACAGGTCGATCGGCTCGAAACTCTCGCGGCGGACCTTCGCGTCGAAGTTCACGCCGCCGGTCGTGAGGCCGCCCTGGCCGAGGATGATGAGCATGCACTGCGTCGTCAGGTAATAATCGGTCGGAAACTGGTCCGTGTCCCAGCCCAACAACAAATCGCCGCGGTTGGCGTCGATCGAGCCGAGCAGGCCCTGGCTGGCGGCCAGGGCGAGTTCGTGCATCATCGTGTGCCCGGCAAGCGTCGCGTGGTTGGTCTCGACGTTGAGCTTCAAATCCTTGTCGAGGCCGTAAGTGCGCAAGAAGGCGATGCAGTTACCGACGTCGAAGTCGTACTGATGGACGGTCGGCTCCTTCGGCTTCGGCTCGATATAGAACTGGCCCTTGAAGCCGATCTGCTTTCGATGATCGGCGGCCATGTGCAGGAACTTCGCAAGGTGTTCGAGTTCCCGCTTCAAGTCGGTGTTGTAAAGGTTCGAATAGCCTTCGCGGCCGCCCCAGAAGACATAGCCGGCCCCGCCCAATTCGTGCGTGACTTCGAGGGCTTTTTTTACCTGCGCGCCGGCGTAGGCGAAGACGTCGGCGTTCGGGCTGGTGGCCGCCCCGTGGACGAAGC
>DATJGQ010000677.1:0-4420 GCA_035494815.1 Gemmataceae bacterium | reverse complement strand
GGAATACGTGTGCACCATTTCCACGGCCGACGCAGCCGGCAATGCGGCCGCTTCGTCCCCGCCCGCCGCGTCGCACGCCAACAGCACCAGCAACGGTCGCAACCGCTTCGCAGGGGCCAGAAAGCTGTAACGCACCGCCTCCATCAGGCCGGCCGGACAGTCGGCAATCGCCCGGAGCGTCGCCGGCAGGTACGCCTCGATGACGGCCCGCTTGTCCTTCACGATTCGGACGAAGTCGTCGGTCAACGTCCGCCGTGCCTTTCGCGGCGACTCGGATGTATTTCTCCTCAATGACCATTGTTAGCGTCTCGACTCCCAGATTCCACCCCATGCCGGAAACAAGCCTATGACCGGCATGGCCTTCCGGCGTTCTTACGTCACGACTCGTAACCGAGCCCCGGTTGTTGCGGCTTCTTTCGACGCCGGTTTTCCGGTCGTTCCGCCTCGACGGCCGCGGTGTGCTCGAACAGCTCCAGCTTCGGCCGGCCGTCGCCGTCGCTGCCGGTGAGCTTTAAGATCCTCTGTTCCGCTTGACGCAGGTGCTGGTAACAGCTTTTCAACAGACCTACCCCGCGCTCGTAAGCGGCTAAGGCGGCGTCGAGACTGGTCGTCCCGTCTTCGAGCGTCCGAACCACCTGTTCCAATTCGGCGATGGCGTCCTCGAACGAGGGCTCGGGTGTGGCGGCATTACTCACGTTCGGCCTCCTCGACCCGACAAACGATTCGACCGCGGTGGAGGCGGGTCGAGACGGTGTCACCAAGTCTCAGATTCGCCGCATCCCGCAAGACCGCCCCGTTCCCATCCTGGGTCACGCTGTACCCGCGAGCCAGAATGTTCAATGGACTCAGGCCGTTGAGCCGAGCGGAGAATGCCTCGATTGCTCGTTGGCAGCGTTCGAGCCTTTGTCGCCCGGCTCGCTCGAGACGCTCGGACCAGTCGTCGAGCCGCCGCTCGTGTTCGCGGATGCGATCGAGCGGCAGCCGGAACGCCCGCCGCGAGGCGAGTTCGGCCACACGCTCGCGAACGCGCTCCACCGCCCGCCGGACGCACTCGTGCAGCTGCCCTTCGAGGTTGCGGAGGCCGGTTAGAAGTTCCTGCCGGTCGGGGACGACGATCGTGGCGGCGTGGGTCGGCGTCAGCCCGCGGTGGTCGGCGACCAGGTCGGCGATCGTCACGTCCGTCTCATGACCGACGGCGCTGACCACCGGGATTCGCGAGGCAAAGATCGCAGCGGCCAGGACTTCCTCGTTGAACGCCCACAGGTCTTCGAGACTACCGCCGCCGCGGCCGACGATCATCACGTCGACCGCGAGCTTGTTGCCGGCGTGCAGCCGATTCAGGTGGGCGACCGCCGCGGCGATTTCGGCCGCGGCCCCGTCGCCTTGGACCCGGACGGGATAGACGACGACTTCCGCGGCCGGCCAGCGTCCCACCAGCACTTCCAGCATATCGCGGACGGCGGCGCCGGTCGGGCTGGTCACCAGCGCGATCCGCCGCGGCATTTTGGGAAGAGGCTTTTTCCGGCGAGGTTCGAAGTACCCCAGCGAAAACAGCTTCTCGCGAAGTTGCTGAAACGCCAGTTCGAGGGCCCCGATCCCTTGCGGGAACATCTGCTCGATGACGAGCTTGTATTCGCCGTGGGGGGCGTACACATCGAGCCGGCCGTGGGCGACGACCGCGAGGCCGTTTTTCGCCTCGAACCGTAGCCGCGGCACCACGCTCCGCCAGAGGACCGCTTTGATCTGTGCCCGATCGTCCTTTAGACACAGGTAGACGTGCCCCGACTCGTGTCGCTTGCAGCCGGTGATTTCGCCGGCGACCCAGAAGTTCGCGAAGCCCTCTTCCAACACTCCCTTGATGGCCTGCGTCAGTTCGCTGACCTGCAGCACTTTGACGCCGGGTCGTAAAAACGGTGTGTTCATGCAATTCGCCGCTGGCGGCTATGCGACCGCCGCGCATTCCAGTCCGAACGTCTCCGCCACCGCCGGGTTCGTCACCTTCCCGCCGAGGATGTTCACACCGTGGGCGAGTGACTGATTCTCCCGCGTGGCTCGTTCGAGACCCTTGCGAGCAATCTTAAGAACATACGGCGTCGTCACGTTCGTCAGCGCGTACGTGCTCGTCCGGCCCACCGCGCCCGGCATGTTCGAGACACAGTAATGCACGACGTCGTCCACGATGTAGGTGGATTTCGAATGCGTCGTCGGCCGCGACGTCTCGACGCAGCCGCCCTGGTCGATCGCCACGTCCACGATGACGGCGCGCGGCACCATCCGCTTGAGGTCTTCGCGCCTGACGAGGAACGGCGCTCGGGCGCCGGGACTGAGCACAGCGCCGATCACGAGGTCGGCGCGACTGATCGATTCGAGGATATTGTGCCGGTCGCTGAAGAGCGTCGTGACGTTCGGCGGCATGACGTCGTCGAGGTAGCGCAGCCGGTCGAGATTAATGTCGAGGATCGTGACGTTGGCGCCGAGCCCGGCCGCGACTTTCGCCGCGTTCGCGCCGACCACGCCCCCGCCGAGGATCGCCACATTCGCCGGCGCGACGCCCGGCACGCCGCCGAGCAGAATCCCCCGCCCTTCGAACGGCCGTTCGAGAAACTTTGCCCCTTCTTGAATGCTCATCCGCCCCGCCACTTCGCTCATCGGCGTCAGAAGCGGAAGCTGTCCACGGGCGTCTTTGATCGTTTCGTACGCGATGGCCGTGATGCCCGACTGCATTACGGCACGGGTCAGATCTTCGGACGCCGCGAAATGGAAATAAGTGAAGACGATCTGTCCGGCGTGCATCAGCGGCCACTCGTCCGGCAGCGGTTCCTTCACCTTCACGATCAGATCCGCCCGCTTCCAGATCGTTGCCGCGTCGGGGACGATTTCCGCGCCGCACTGAGCATACTGCTCGTCACTGATCCCGCTGCCCTGCCCCGCCCCCGTCTCAATCAGTACGCGATGGTTGGTGCGCGAAAGTTCCTCGACGCCGACCGGGATCATGGCGACGCGGTACTCGTCCGTCTTCACTTCCTTTGGGACGCCGACGATCATGGCTTCCCCCGCCCGCAACCGTCTACTTGCTATCGCAAAGTAAACCGGGTCGAAGCCATTCTGGGAAGCCCAATATGGCGATTCAAGTCCAAAGTCTGTGGCGTGACGTGGCGAACGGCGGGGTTCATCCCCACCGGGGGAGACGTCCCCGGCGGGAAAGAACCCCGCCGCTCGCTAGAGTAATTTGGAATCGCGAGACACGTCGGTCACGCGGCGGCGTCGGCGAAACTGGCGCGGAGCTTGCGGATCGCCTTGTATTTCTCGTCGCTAACGCGCTCCGGCGAAGTGTTCAACTCGCGGGCGATGTCCGGGACGGTCCAGCCTTCGAGCGTCCGCCGGACGATTTGGTGCTGCCGATCGCTCAACTGCTCGCGGGCGGCGGCCAGCACGGCGTCCATCTCCTCGGCCCGCTCGCGATCGCCGGCGTCACGGCCGTCGGCGACCTGGTCGTCGGCGCAGGGGACACATTTCTTCGCCCGCTGGACCCGCTTCTTGACCGCGTCGATCGCCCGCAGGAACTCTCGGCGTTCGTCGCCTTCGTCCGCCAAGCTGCGCTCCCAGGCGTTCATCGGCACTCGCTCCAATAGCCGGATGAAAACTTCTTGGGTGCAATCGGACCAGAGATCGGCGGGCAGTCGGGCGTTCCGCCAGCACGCCGTGCAGTAGCGAGACAGGTCGCTGAGCGTATCCGACGACGCCGCTTCGCTGGAGCCGCCTAAGGTCGACAATGCCGTCCCGAGGACGACGGCCATCATCGTCCGTCGCGGCCGCAGGACCGCGGAGATGGCTTTCGTGGGATTCATGCCGATTCGTCTCCCCATCGAACCGAGACTACTTGATTGTACCGGACGCGAGGCCGGCGGTTTCTCGCCGATGTGTCAGTTTTTTTCAAGACGCGGAGTGACAACCGCCTGGCGGGTCGCGAACCGTGTTCTAAGTCCCTTCGGCGCTTTCGGTTCGCGAACTTGAACGTGCTCGGTCGGTTTGAGATGAAGGTGTCGCACGATTGCGGGCGGGACGTTCATCAGCACCTGTTTGCGACGCACCTGGTAAGTGCGGATGTATTCGCTGACCACCCGACCGACGCGATATAAACGCCTGCGTTCCCGTCGGCCGACGAACGGTGATTTCAGCTGTCGAATGAGAACATATTCGAAGTACGTTAGCACCCCGCCCGGCTTTAGCAACCGACTGTATGCCCTGAAGATGTCGCGGACGAGGGTCACGGGAAAGTTGTTCAGCGGCAGCCCGGAGATGATGTGGTCGTAAACGGCTTCTCCGGGCAACTCCTGGACGGGGCTATGAATAACGCGGATTTGCGGGCGGCGCGAGATGAGGACGGGGTCGTGCAGCAGAGTGAGCCGTAATCGCTCGA
>DATJGQ010000676.1:0-3345 GCA_035494815.1 Gemmataceae bacterium | reverse complement strand
GAGAAGTCAATGAGACAATCAGGAAAAGACGATGTGAGTGCCGCGACGCTAACATCTTTGAGCCCGAAGTGAGGGAGGGCGTCCCATCCCTCGCTTGCGCTTCGGGCTCAATGCCAATGCTTCACGTGGCCGTCTCCGGTTGGACGCTGATCGCTGGCTCTCGCCCGCGCGGTTCTAGCCGCCGCTCGACTTCCGAAGGCACCGCCTCGGGCGGTGCAGTCGGCGGCCCGTCGCGGCGCGTCATGCCCACGATCCACGACCCGAGCCGGTCGAAGACGACATACAAAACCGGCACGATGATCAGCGTTACTGCTGTCGACAGGATGCTCCCACCGATGACGCTGCGGGCGAGTGGCGCCCGCGTCTCCGCCCCCGGACCGAGCCCGAGCGCCAGCGGCACGGCACCGACCACCGTCGCCAGCGTCGTCATGATGATGGGCCGCAGCCGCACCGGCCCCGCGTGCAGCACCGCCTCCTCCAGGCCCATGCCCTCGCGGCGCATTTGGTTGGAGAAATCGACCAGAATGATCGAGTTCTTCTTCACGAGCCCGGCGAGCAGGATCATGCCGATCATGCTCATCATGTTGAGCGTGTCGCCCATGGCCCAGAGCGTGAACAATGCCCCCGTCACTCCGAACGGCACCGCGATCAGCACCGTAAACGGGTGCACGAACGAGTTGAACTGCACGCCGAGGATCATCGCCGCCATCACGAACCCGAGGGCGAGGCAGTACCACAGGCTATCGAGCGTCTGCTGCATCGCCATGGCGTTGCCGAGCTGCACGATGCGATACGCCTCGGGCAGGCCCATTTCGGTGCGCACGCCCTCGGCGATCTCCCGAGACCGCTGCACCGCCTCGCCCTGCGAAACACCGGGGGCCATGTTCGCGGTCAATTCCACCTTACGGAGATGGTTGTAACGGTTGATGATCGGCAGCGTGGAGAGCGTTTTCCGCGTCGTGACGTCTTTGACCGGGATCAGCCGCCCCTGCTCGTTCTTCACATAGAGTCCGTCGAGCTGGTCCGGCGACTCGCGCTGATTCTCCAGATAGCGCAAACGAATGTCATAGCGGCGATCGCCGTCGGTGAAGCGGCCGTTGCGGAACCCGCCGACGCCGATGCCGAGCACGAACGCCAGCCGGCGGACGGAGACGTTCAACTGGGCACATTTCGCCCGGTCCGGTGCGATCTGCACCTCGGGCATGCCGGGACGGTAGTCGGAGTTCACGTCGGTGACGACGCCACTGTCGGTCATGCGCTCGGCGATCCGCGTCGCGAGTCGCGTCGCCGTCTCCCAGTCCGGGCCTTGTACGGCGAAATTCACGGGATAACCGCGGGTCGGCGTGAATCCTTGCGTCGAGAGATCCAGCGCGATCGCCTTGACGCCCGGCACGCCCGCATACGCGTTGCGGACGACGGCCATGATCTCCGTCTGCGTCAGCGTCCGCACCGGATTGCCCTCCTCGTCGGTCCTCGGCAGGAGGCGAACGAACATGATCCCTTCGCTAATGAGGGAACCCGGGCGGATCGACAGCGACGCGTAGAAACCGGCGATGACTTCCTTTCGGGTGACCGGGTCGCGGAGATTCAGCAGGATGCTCTCCCCACGGCGGAGCAACTCGTCCACGTAATCGACCGACGACCCCACCGGACAGATGACGTTGACGACGAAACGGTTCTGGTCCTCGCTCGGCACCAGTTCGCGGCCGACCGGCTTGATGCTGAACTTTCTCTGTCCCGGAAGCGGGACGTCCAACCCGAACGCGAACACCAAGGCCGACCCGCCCAGGAGAAACCCGACTAGAACGACCAGCCATTGCACCCGCAACGCCTGCCGCAGCGCGAACGCGTAACCCCGGCTGAGTAAGTGCATTCCCGCGTTGACCGGCCACAACAAAAACGGCTCCAGCAGCCAGCGGTCGACGAACCACAGGCCGCGACGATAAACGGTGAGGACGCGGCCGACCGGACCGCCCCACGCCGGGGGCGGCGGCCGCCGCATCGGCCGGACGGTCAGGAACAGCGAGCAGAGCATCGGCGTGATCGTCAGGGACACGACCAGCGACAGGAGCACCGCGACGCTGACGGTGATGCCGAACTGGAAGAAGAACCGGCCGATGGAGCCGCGCATGAACGCGCACGGGAAGAAGATCGCGACGATCGAGAGCGTCGCCGCCAGGGCGGCGAAACTGATCTCGCGGGCGCCGCGGACCGCCGCGTCGCGCTTGCCTTCGCCGTGCTCGCGGCGGCGGTAAATGTTTTCCAGGACCAGGATCGCGTCGTCCACGACCACGCCGACGGAGAGCGACAGCGCCAAAAGCGTCATGAAGTTGATCGTAAACCCGCACAGCCGCATCGCCACGAAGGTGCCGATCAAAGACGTCGGGATCGAGACGCAGACGTTCAGAGTCGTGCCGAGCGAGCCGAGAAAGAGGAAGGTCACGACCGCCGTGAGTACGACGCCTAGAAAGAGCGCTTCCTGAACCTCCTTGATGTCGTCCTTGATGAACAGTGAATAGTCGGTGGAGATCGAAATCTCGACGCCGGGCGGGGCCAGTTTTCTCAATTCGGGCAGCCGACGTTTGACCTCATCGCAGATCTGCACGACATTCGCGCCGGTAGCCCGCATGACGCCGACGCCGACGTTCGGCACGCGGTTGTAACGGGCGAAGCTGCGACGGTCGGCGAGGCCGTCTTCGACGATCGCGATATCCTCCATGCGAATGACCTGCCCGCCGCGGATGGCGACCGGTAGCCGGCGAAAATCGTCTTCCGTACGGGCTTCGCCCATCGTGCGGACGTTCAGTTCGATCCGGTCGCTCTGTAAATAGCCGGCCGGCTTCTCGACGTGCTGCTCCTTCAGCGACTGCCAGACGTCGAACGCGTCCAACCCATAGCCCTGCAGCCGCTCGCGGTCGAGCCAGAGCCGCATCGTCCGCGACCGCAGCCCGCCGTACATGACGCCGCCCACGCCGGGGATCGTCTGGACGATCTGCTTGAGGTTGTCGTCGACGAACTGGTTCAGGTCGTGCATCGGCTTATTGCCGTGCACGGCCAGCCACATGACCGGGAACTTGTTGAAGTTGACCTTGGAGATGATCGGCGGGTCGATGTCGTTGGGCAGCCGGCTGGCGGCGGCGCTGACGGCGTTCTGCACGTCCTGCATGGCCACGTCGATGTCACGGTGCAGGTGGAAGAAGACTGTGGTGACCGCGACGCCCTGTAGCGACTGCGACTGGATGTAGTCGATGCCTTCGACGCTCGAGACGCCGTCCTCGAGGATGTCGGTGACGTCGACGTCCATCGTTTCGGGGGCGGCGGCGTCGAGGTAGGTGGTGATGCTGA
>DATJGQ010000675.1:0-3596 GCA_035494815.1 Gemmataceae bacterium | reverse complement strand
GACATGGCCCGGCAACTGGCGACCGAAGTCTATAACGGCCCGTACGGCATGCAGAGCGAGGCCGAACGGCTCATCCGATCGATCGACATAGAAGAGAACAACCAGCGCGTCCTCGTCGCTAACCGCAACTACGACGCGGGCATGACGGCCTTCCGCTCGAAAGATTACATCCAGGCGAACGCCATCTTCCGCCAGGTCGATGCGAGCCTGCTCGCCGCCGATCGGAAGCAGCAGTTCAAGGAAGTCCTGCTCGCCTCGCAGAAGGGCGAGGAGTCGGTGGCGAAAGCCAACGCCGCCCCGGCCAAGGACAACGCGGCAATGGTCAAGGCACCCGCGAACACGGGTTCGCCGGCCCCGATCTCGAGCGGCGTGGTCACGACCGCCGCGACCGGCGCCGCCGGTGCCGTCGTCCCGGCGTCCACCGGCGCCGTCACCGGCCTGCAGGGACAGAAGCCGGCGATGACGCCCGCGGCCCAGAGTGGCGACACGCTCGCCGCCCAGGTCAACGCCATGCAGGAGATCGAGTACCAGCGGCT
This sequence comes from Gemmataceae bacterium, assembly GCA_035494815.1. GTDB lineage: Bacteria > Planctomycetota > Planctomycetia > Gemmatales > Gemmataceae > DATJGQ01. The sequence goes on along the minus strand of DATJGQ010000675.1, from coordinate 3,060 downwards.
GCGGGCCGAGGGTCTCGAAACCCAGACCAAGGCCACCGCCATGTTCGAGCGCGGCGAGACCGAGCAGGCGATGGAGCTGCTCTCCGCGTACAGGACCAAGGTCCGCCAGTCGAAGCTCGACTCCGCCAGCCAGGCCCGACTGCAGCGGCCGGTCGAGATGCGGTCGAAGCAGTTCGAACTGCTCAAGTCGCAGAAGGATTTCGAGAGGAATGTCGTCCGCAAGCGGGATTCAGTCCTGGGCGAGATGAACAAGGAACAGGTCGCCCAGATGAAGAAGCAGCAGCAGGTCAAGGACCTGATGAAGCAGTTCAACCAGCTTTACAAGGAAGGCAAGTACGACCAGGCCAAGCTCGCCGCCGAGAAGGCGAAGGAGCTCGACCCGGATGACGTCGGCGTGCAGGCCGCGTGCAAGCTCGCCGAGGTCCACGGCGCCATGAACGATTACGAGTCGATCAACAAGCGGAAGGAGGAGTGGTCCCGTAAAGGTCTCGACGACGCCGAGGACCCAGGCCGTTACGTCAACTCCGAGCACCCCGTGGCCATCGACCCGATCCGCATGAAGATGGCCGAGGGCCGAAAGAGCGGCGCTCGCGGCTACGACCTGAAGACCTACTCCGAGAAAGAAAAGGAGATCCAGACCAAGCTGCTCAAGACCGTGGACGTCAACTTCAAGGACGTGCCGCTCAAGACGGCCATCGAACAGTTGCGGTCGATGAACAACATCAACATCGTGCCGGACCTCGGCGCACTCGCCGCCGAGGGCGTCAGCCTGGATCAGCCGATCAACCTGAAGGTGGACAACATCTCGTTGAAGTCGGCGCTGAACCTGATGCTCTCGCAGGTGCACCTGATGCACATGCCGCAGGACGAAGTGCTGCTCATCACTACCGAGAAGGGCGGCCGCGGCAAGCAGGTGCTCAAAGTCTACAGCGTCGCCGACCTCGTGATCCCCTTCGACGACTACATGATCCCGACCACCGGGAGCCTGCAGAAGACCCTCGAGGCGGTTCAGGAGAACTCGAAGGTCAGCCTGAACAACGGCACGCAGCCGGTCGCCAGCCAGACCTACCAGTTGCGGAACGGCCAGCCGACCGGCCAAAGCAGCATGAGCACCAACCCGAACGGCAACAGCACCGGCAGCCAGAACGCTCAGCAAATGAGCAGCACGATGAGCTACTCGACGTTCACCACGCCGACCAAGCAGACGATGGAGGAAGCGCTCATCAGGCTGATCCAGCGGTCGGTCAAACCAGACTCGTGGTGCGACGTCGGCGGGTCCGGGACGATCGAATACATGCCGATCGGCCTGGCCCTGGCCATCAACCAGACGCCCGACGTTCAGGAGCAGGTCGCGGAACTGCTGGACGCCCTGCGACGACTGCAGGACGTGCAGATCTCGGTTGAGGTGAAGATGATCACCCTGGCCGAGACCTTCTTCGAACGCGTCGGCCTGGACTTCTCGCTCAACATCAAGACCGACAAGAGCACCATGCAGTACGAGCCGCAGCTGGTCACGAACCAGTTCAAGCCGGCCGGCCAGGTGAACGACTTCTCGCCGACGCGGTTCCTCGCGGGGCTCACGCCGGCGACGAACGGCAACCCCGGCGTGTTCACCAGCGACCTGGACATCCCGATCCGCAGTTCGAGCTTCCAGTACGCGATCCCGCCGTTCGCGTACCCGAACAACCCCGGGTTTAACGGCGGCCTGTCGCTGGGCCTGGCGTTCCTGAGTGACATCCAGGTGTTCATGTTCATGGAGGCCGCCCAGGGCGACCGCCGCACGAACGTCATGCAGGCTCCCAAGCTGACCCTGCACAACGGCCAGACGTCGTCGCTTTCCGTCAGCGACAACCAATTCTTCGTGACGAACGTGAACGTGATCGGCTTCGGCGGGCAGATCGTCTTCTCGCCGACCAACACGCCGTTCCCGCTCGGCGTGAACATGACGATCCAGGGCGTCGTGTCGGCCGACCGGCGATTCGTCCGGTTGAACATCTCGCCGACCCTGACCAACCTGGCCAGCGCGATCGTGCCGCTCTTCCCGGTGACGACCTTCATCACGCCGGTGTTCGAGGGCGGTGCGCAGGGCCAGCCGGTGCCGTTCACGCAGTTCGTGCAGCAGCCGCAGTTCGCGACCGTCCAGATCCAGACGACCGTGATGGTGCCGGACGGCGGCACGGTAATCATGGGCGGGTTGAAGACGCTCTCGGAAGGCCGCAACGAGTTCGGCCCGCCGGTGCTCAGCAAGCTGCCGTACATCGACCGCCTGTTCCGCAACGTCGGCTACGGCCGCGAGGCCCAGAGCCTGCTGATCATGGTAACTCCGCGAGTCATCATCAACGCGGAAGAGGAAGAGCGGCAAACCGGCGTGACGGCGGAAACACCGCAGCCGGGTCAGGCGAGGATCGCGCCGTGACAAAGATCTGATCAGCGATTATTCGCGAGGGCCGTGTCCTTGACACGGCCCTCACGCTTTTTGTGGTTCAACGGCAGGCGGTGCCGATTCGACCGCCGGCCGCGTGAACGTTGGATTGCGAAACACCCGCCGCGCCTCGGCCGCGAACGACACGCCCGGCGGATCGGGCTCCGCGACGCCGCGAAAGTTGCCGCCAAGACGGCCGATCGGAACTTCTCCGATCAGGCAACCGAGGAAGGTCGCCTTCGCCATGATCTCCGCATGCACGAACTGGCCGTCGGACTGAATCGGCAGTCGGTCGAACACAGATCGTCGGAACAGCTTGAACGCGCTCGACACGTCGGCGAGTTTCAGTCCGAACATCAGCCGCAGCCACACCGCCCGTCGCCAATCCGCCCAGCCGCGCCAGCCGACAAGCGGCTCCCGATTGATGCCGAGGACGACGCGAACGAGCAGACGATAGACGCGACCGACGTGTCGCATCCAGGCGGGCACCGGACCCGTGCGGACGCCGGCGGCGATGTCGGCCGAGTCGATAACGCCGAGCAACTTTTTCAGGTCCGCGGGCGGATACGGGTAATCGCAGGAGGTGTAGAAGAGCAGCGGATGCCGCGCTGCCGCGAGACCCGTACGGAGCGCGGCGC
>DATJGQ010000674.1:0-2870 GCA_035494815.1 Gemmataceae bacterium | reverse complement strand
AACTGATCATCGGCGACCGCAAGACCGGCAAGACGACGATCGCATTGGACACGATCATCAACCAGAAGTCGGAAAGCGTGATTTGCGTCTACGTCGCGGTGGGCCAGAAGGAATCGACGGTCGCGCAGGCGGTCGAAAATCTGCGGAAACACGGTGCGATGGACTACACGATCGTAGTAGTCGCGTCCGCTTCCGTGTCCGCGCCGATGCAGTACATCGCCCCGTACGCCGGTTGTGCGATGGCCGAGTATTTCATGTACGAGAAGGGCGGCGACACGCTGTGCATTTATGACGACCTGACCAAGCAGGCGGCGGCCTACCGGCAATTGTCGCTGTTGATGCGGCGACCGCCGGGCCGCGAAGCGTACCCCGGCGACATCTTCTACTGCCATTCGCGGCTGCTCGAACGGTCGGCCCGCACCGCCGACCGGTACGTGATCGTCCCGCAGACCGCCGAGGACGCGAAAGTCGCGGACGACTGGGGCGTGAACGATGTGGACAATCCCAAGGAGCCGCGAAAGCCGAACGGCAAGGGTAAGGTCTACGTCGGCCCGAAGGGCCGCGAGCAGGCCGAACACGAATTGGAAGAGATCAAAAAGAAAGTCAGCCAGCCACTCAAGCTCGGCAAAGTCTGGAATTCGGGCGGGTCGCTGACGGCATTGCCGATCGTCGAGACGCTCGAAGGCGAAGTGTCCGCGTACATTCCGACCAACGTGATCTCGATCACCGACGGCCAGATCTACCTCGTGCCCGACTTGTTCTTCGCCGGCGTTCGCCCGGCGGTGGACGTAGGCATCTCAGTGTCGCGGGTGGGCGGCAACGCGCAAGTCCCGGCGATGAAGTCGGTGGCCGGCAGTCTCCGACTCGACCTGGCGTCGTTCCGGTCGCTGGAGGCGTTCGCACTGCTCGGCACGGAACTCGACAAGACGTCGCAGGCGCAGCTCGATCGCGGATACCGGATGGTCGAGATTCTTAAGCAGCCGGCCTTCGCACCGATGAACGTCGTCGACCAGATCCTGATCCTGTTCGCGGGCACGAACGGGTTCCTGGATAAGGTCCCGGTCAAGCAGGTGGCCGACTGGCAGGACCAGTTCCTGGCGTACATGCGCGAGCAGCGGCCGGAGACGCGGAACAAGCTGGCGAAGGACAAGAAGCTGAACAAGGACCTGGAGACGGAACTTCGGCAGGCAATTTCCGACTTCCAACCGCAGTTTAAGGTGAAGTGATCGAATTCATTAACCACGAAACACACGAAAAACACGAAACAAAAAACCGATAGCATTTGGTCTTCTTCTTTTCGTGTTCTTCGTGTGTTTCGTGGTGAAAAATACTCATGGCAAGTACCCGCGAACTCGTCAAGCGCCGCAAGGCGATCCGCAACATCCGCAAGATCACGCGGACGATGGAGTTGATCGCCACTTCGAGGTTCAAGAAGGCGATGGATCGGGCCTCCCAGGCCGAGGCGTTCACGAGGAAGATCGCCGAACTGGCGGCCGACCTGAGCGCCTCCGCGGGCGAAGTCCGGCACCCGCTCATGGAGCGGCACGAGACCGAGAAGAACGCGGTCCTGCTGGTGCTCTGCTCCAACCGCGGGCTGTGCGGCGGGTACAACTCGGCCATTCTGCGCGAGGCGGGCGAGCGCTATCGGGAAATCCAGGCGGCCGGGCAAAGCGTCGCCTTCGACGTGTCCGGGAAACGCGCCATCGTCTGGTGCCGGTTCCGCCGCATTCCCACCGCACACGCCTACACTCAGTTCGAAGACAAGCCCACCTTCGAAGAGGTGGAGGAACTGGCGAACCGGTACATCGCCGGGTACATCGCCAAGGACATCGACCGGGTGGACGTGGCGTACACGAAATTCATCAACGCGGCCAGGCAGCAGGCGGTCGTCGAGACGCTGTTGCCGCTCAGTGCCGGGCCGGCGACGGGGACACAAACGACCGGGCCGAAAGTCGAGTACGAGTTCATCCCGGACGCGAAGGGGATTCTCGAAGAGATTCTGCCCGTGTCGTTCAAAGTGCGGCTCTTCAAGTGCTTCCTCGACGCGGCGGTGAGCGAGCAGATCGCCCGCCGCGTGGCGATGAAGGCCGCGACCGACAACGCCGACGAGATCATCCGCTCGCTCAGCCAGAAGTACAACCGCGCCCGGCAGTCGAAGATTACGACCGAACTGTCCGAGATCATCGGCGGGGCGGTGGCGCTTGAATGACGAAGGGTCATTGGTCATTAGTCATTGGTCATTAGTTGCCAATGACCAATGACTAATGACTAATGACTAAGGACAAAAAAGATGGTCGCATCCACGAACGGTCAGAAGACGGGCAAGGTCGTTCAGGTCATCGGCTCGACGTTCGACGCCGAGTTCGAGGAAGGGCATCTGCCCGAGATTTACAACGCCTGCCGAATCGAGACGGAGGCGAAGGGCCAGCGGATCAAGCTGGTCGGCGAAGTGCAGCAGCACCTCGGCGGCAACCGCGTCCGCTGCGTCGCGCTCGGCTCGACCGACGGGTTGGCCCGCGGGATGCCCGTCCTCGACACGGGCAAGTCGGTGGCCGTGCCGGTCGGCGACGCGGTGCTCGGGCGCGTGTTCAACCTGCTCGGTGAGCCGATCGACGGCCGCGGGCCGGTGCACGCCACGGAGTTTCGCCCGATTCACCAGGACCCGCCGAAGTTCAGCGAACTGACGCCGAAGACCGAGATCTTCGAGACTGGCATCAAGGTCATCGACCTGCTCACACCGCTGGTCCGCGGCGGCAAGGCCGGTCTGTTTGGCGGTGCCGGTCTCGGCAAAACGGTTATTCTCACCGAACTCATTGCCCGTATTGCCAAAGTGTATAAGGGTTATTCGGTGTTCGCGGGCGTCGGCGAGC
>DATJGQ010000673.1:0-3896 GCA_035494815.1 Gemmataceae bacterium | reverse complement strand
GCGAACTCCGCCGAACACGCGGATGAACGCCGGTACGTTTCCCCCCAGTCTTTCCGTGATCGCCGATTCGGTTGAGTTCTTTCCGGGCGCCGCGCGCACCGTATCGGTCACGCCCGTCGCTTGCATGACGCTCCACGCCAGTTGCTCCGGCGACAGCGCCCGCAGCGGCGCGACCGCGAACAGTTTCGGCGACACGTCTTTCACGTTCGCCGGCAGTTCGCTCGACCGCTGGTACGTCTCGCTGAGTGCGATCTCGCGCAGGAACGACTTGACGTCGCAACTCATCTCGACGAACTCGTGGGCCAGCATGTCCAAGAGTTCCGGGTGCGACGGCGGGTTGGCCTCGTGATCGAGTTCGATCGGGTGGACGATGCCCCGGCCGAGCATCATCGCCCAGAAGCGGTTGGCGCTCGCCCGCGCGAACTGAGGGTTGTCGCGACTGGCCAGCCGTTCGGCGAGCCGCGCCCGGCGGCTGACCTTCGGCACCGGCCGCACGTCCTTCACGGGGACGATGACGTACTCCTGGCCCTTCGCGAAGGTCGCCTCGGCCATCGCGACGTCGCCGGGCAGGTGCGGCATCGCCGACTTCGTCGCTTTCGTCGCGTCGAAGACGTTCTGGAAGGTCACGTCGCCTTCGGCCTTTTCGGCGTAGAACGCCGTCTTCGCCTTGTCGGTGAAGAGGAAGCTGCGATTGAGAAACGCGAAGACGCCGTAATAATCGGCCTGCTTGTACGCGTCCACGACGGGGCTGTCGTGGCATTGGTTGCAGGCGAAGTTCTTCCCGAGGAACAGGCGGCAGATGTCCTTGGTGAGCAGGTGCGGCTCGCCTTCGCGGTCGAGGGAGAAGCGGGCGGCCGGGCGGGTCTGCGGGTCGCTGCCGTCGGCGGAGAGGATTTCGCGGACGAGCCGGTCCCATGGCTTGTTCGCGGCGAACGACGCCCGCAGATACTCCTGCCACGCCGCCTCGGTGACGTACTTGCCGGCACGGCGGTCCATGAGCGCGACGTCGAACACCTGCCGCATGTGCCGGGCGTATTCGGGACTGGCGAGCAGTCGGTCGATCAGCCGGCGGTGCTTGTCCGGCGAGCGGTCGTCGAGAAAGGCGCGGGCGTCGGCCGAAGTCGGGATGGTGCCGGTGAGGTCGAGCGAGACGCGGCGGAGGAATTCGTCGTCGGACGCGATCGGGGCGGCGGCTTTGGCGAACTCGGGGTTCGCGGCGATGAGTTCGTCGATTCGCTCGTGCAGCGGTTGTTGGGCGAAGGCGTTCGTGCACAGGCCCGACAACAGCGTGGCCGCAACGATGTACAGGTTAACGCGCTGGGGCACGCACGGTCCTCCGTGAGCTAAAGGCGAAAGGGCGCGGGCGGATGGCCGGGCGCGGGCCATGAGGGGGCGGGTTTACTCCACTCAAGCGTAAGCTCTGGCCGCGTTGGGTCAAGTGTAAAAATGAGAAGTTAGACCGCCGCTTAAGTTAGCCCGCCGCTTGCGGCGGGAGCGCTCCCGCCGTAAACGGCGGGCTAAACAAGAAGTTTCTCCACGAGCTTGCCGTGCACGTCCGTCAGCCGGAAGTCCCGGCCCTGGAAACGGAACGTCAGTTTCGTGTGGTCGAAGCCGAGCAGATGCAACAGTGTCGCGTGCAAGTCATGGACGTGGACGCGGTCCTCGACGACGTTGAAGCCGAAATCGTCCGTGCGGCCGAGCGTCAGTCCTGGCTTGACGCCGCCGCCGGCGAGCCACATCGTGAACGCGTTCGGGTGATGGTCGCGGCCGTCGTCGCCGCCGCCCTGGACCATCGGCGTGCGGCCGAACTCGCCGCCCCAGATTACCAGCGTGTCGTCCAAGAGGCCGCGCTGCTTCAGATCCTTGACGAGCGCGGCCGACGCCTTGTCGGTGTCCAGGCAATTCTTCTTCAGATCCCGCTTCAGGTTGCCGTGCTGGTCCCACGCCTCGTGGAAGAGCTGCACGAAGCGAACGCCGCGCTCCAGCAGCCGGCGGGCGAGCAGGCAGTTGGCCGCGAACGACGGCTTGCCCGGCTCGGCCCCGTACATTTCAAGGACTCGCTGCGGCTCGCGGCGGAGGTCCATCAGCTCCGGGGCGCTCGCCTGCATGCGGTAGGCCATCTCGAACGAGTTGATCCGGGTCGCGATCTCCGGGTCGCCGACGGCGTCGAGCCGCATCTTGTTGAGCTTGCCGAGCGTGTCGAGCGAATCCCGCTGGGCGGCGGCGTCGATGCCGCGCGGATTGGACAGGTACAGCACCGGGTCGCCGGCGGCGCGGAAAGGCACGCCCTGGTAGACGGTGGGCAGGAAGCCGCTGCCCCAGTTGCCGTTGCCGCCGCTGGGGCCTTTGCCGCCGGACTGCAGCACGATGAAACCGGGGAGTTCGCGGCTCTCGCTGCCCAGGCCGTAGAGCGTCCAGGCTCCGAAGCTCGGCCGGCCGAACTGCTGGAAGCCGGTGTTCATCATGATCTGCGCGGGAGCGTGGTTGAACGCGTCGGTCGCCATCCCTTTTACGATGGCGATGTCGTCCACCACGGTCGCCAGGTGCGGCAACAGTTCGCCGATCTCCGCCCCGCATTGGCCGTGTTTGGCGAACGCGAACTTCGGCCCGAGCAGCTTGGAACTCGGGTTGATGAAGGCGGCGCGGTAGCCCTCGATCAGGTTCGGCGGCGGCAGTGTGCCGTCGTATTTCGCGAGTTGCGGCTTGTAATCGAACAGTTCCAGATGACTCGGCGCCCCGGCCATGAACAGGAAGACGACGCGCTTGGCCTTCGCGGCGAAGTGCGGCATCTTCGGCGCGAGCGGGTCGTCATTGCGAGCGGCGGGGCTTGCCCCCGCCGTCTGGGCCAACAAATCGGCGAGCGCGATCGCGCCGAGGCCGACGCCGCAGTCGCGCAGGAACCAGCGGCGGGCGATGTTCGTGGGACCGTTCATGGGCATTCCCAATTCATTCACTTGCCGTCGCGGTAAAAGACGTTCTTCAACTCGACGCCCTGAAAGCCGGCGAAGCGAATCGGGGCCGACGAATCGACGGTGACCGTCGCCCGGTGCCACGCTCCGGCCTTTCCCGTGACGGCGGTTTGTTTTCCGCCCGCGGTCACGCTGTACTGCGCCATCGCGTTGGCACCGCCGGCCCCGGGGACTTTCCAGTCGAAGATCAGCCGGCCGGGGCCGTAGGATTTCTCCGTGACGATCTCCGACGTGCCCGTATTTCGCAGGTTATCCCCGGCGACCTTCCAGTCGCTCGCATTCGCCTTCCAGCCGTTCAGACTCAGGCCGTCGAAGAGCGCCCGGAAGCCTTCGTCGACGATCGCACAGTCGCCCGGGTTCGGGTTGGTGCTCGGCAGTTCCTTGATCTTCAGGTTTCGAAAGTGGCACTCGGCCCCTTCGGACTCCAGGGCGAGGTAGCCCTTGCGCGGGCGGCACTCGCTGACGCCGGAGACCTCTTTGCCGTTGACGCTCAGCTTGATCGCGCCGTCGTTGGCGACGATCTTGTAATGGTTCCACTCGCCGCCCCCCTTGGCCCGGTTCTCGCTCGGCAGGCAGCGCATGCCGCCGGTCGGGTGCGGGCGGTCGGGCTTGCACTTGGCGCCCTGGATGGCGAAGACGTCGCCGTGACTGGTGGCCGTCACCGCGCCCGTGCGGCGGTCCTTGTACTCGAGGTTGACGAGCACCTGCACCTCGATGCCGCGGGTGTACGGACTCCCGACGACTGGCAGGGCGTCGCCCCAGACGAAGAAGCCGGAATTGCCAACCTCGGTCTTGTTGACGTGCATCCATTCGAACTCGGCGACGAAGTTCTCGTACTGCTTGTCCGTGCGGAGGTAGCCGTACGGCTTGCCGGTGGTAATGATCTCGTTGTCCTTGACGAAAAAGGTGTCGGGTGCGCAGTTGACG
>DATJGQ010000672.1:0-3597 GCA_035494815.1 Gemmataceae bacterium | reverse complement strand
GCCGTCGTCGCTCGGCGGCGCCGACTCGGCCGCCCGCTGGAACAACTTGGTCACCGTCTCCAAAAGCCGTTCCATCGCGAACGGTTTGCGGATGTAATCGATGACGCCGAGGTACTCCGCGTACGCCTTGTGCCGGCTGCCTTCATTGGCGGTGATCATGATGATCGGCGGCGCGTCCGGCTTGCCTTTGAAGTGCTCCAACACCGGATAGCCGCCCATCCGCGGCATCATCATGTCGAGGATGACCAGATCCGGCCGCTGGTGGTAGATCGCCTGCTTCCCCTGATGCCCGTCGCTGGCTCGGATGACGCGGTAGCCCTGCCGTTCCAAAAAGAGACGGAGACCTTCCACCAGTTCCATGTCGTCGTCAACGATCAGAATGGTTTTCTGTTCCGCCATGGCGGGGCTCCGGCCGGGAACGAGCGATCGACGGCCCCACGATAGCACGACGGCGCCCGCGCCTCAAGGAGACTCGCGGCACGGAGGTTGCCGCTGACTTCCGGCGCGCGGATTCCTATCTATGGCATAAGGCCGATCACACCTGCGAGGGCCGCACCCATGATGCTGGAAAGTGTTGCCGTCCGAGTCTTCGTGCCGATCCTGTTGCGGTTCGCCCTGGCGGCGGTTTTCATTTACCACGGGTTGGGGAAGGTCAGCCCGGACGCCAATTACGGCGTGGCCTGGCAGAAAATGCCGGATCCGAGCAAACTCCCGGCCGACGCCCCGCCGCCGAAAGCGTTGCCGGCGGTGCTCCAACTGGCTGTCGCCTGGGGCGAAGTCCTCGGCGGTGCGGCCTGCGCGTTGGGCATTATGACCCGCCTCGCCGCCCTCGGGTTGGCCGCGATCATGGTCGGGGCGATCGTGACAGTCCACGGGCCGCACGGCTTCAGCATGGAGCACGGCGGTTACGAGTACAACGTCGTACTCATTGTCGTCTGTCTGTCGCTGGCCCTGTTGGGGGCGGGAACGCTATCGCTCGATCGAGTGATCAAGGTAAAGACTCGCGGGCCGGCGAAGTATTGACGCGGATGGCTCAGAGCACGCGCAAAGGATTGTCCGATGACCGCCCGATTTACCGTCCTCGCCAGCGGCAGCACCGGCAACGCCTGCCTCTTACAGGCGGACGGTTTCGGCCTCTTGATCGACTGCGGTATTGGGCCGCGGACGCTCGCCCGCCGGATGGCCGCCTGCGGAGTGAGCTGGCGGGATGTGCATGCCGTGATTCTGACGCACGTCCACGGCGACCACTGGAACGACGCGGCGTTCCGCCACATCGGCCGATTGTGCCTGCCGTTGTACTGTCACGCCACTCACGGCGAACATCTGTCGGAAGTCAGCGCGATCTTCGCGGACCTGCATGCCGCCCAGTGCGTCCGCGGCTATGAGGCGGGTGGGGCATTTTCGCCATCGCCGGGGCTGACGTGCCGGCCGCTCTCGGTGTCGCACGACTGCGGGGCGACGTTCGGCTTTCGCTTCGAAGGGGCGCACGGCCTGTTCGGACCGAGCTGGGCGATCGCCTACGTCGCGGACCTCGGGTGCTGGGACGAAGAACTCGCCCGAGCGCTCGCCGACGTGGACCTGCTCGCCATCGAATTCAATCACAACGTGCCGATGCAAATGCGGAGCGGGCGACCGTTTCACCTGATCCAGCGGATTCTGGGCGATCGCGGGCATCTGTCGAACGAGCAGGCGGCCGCCCTGTTGCGGTCCGCGATCGCGGCGTCCACGCACGGATGTCTGCGGCACGTGGTCCCGCTGCACCTGAGCCGCGATTGCAACCGCGCGAACCTGGCCCGGGCCGCGGCTCGCGCGGCGCTGGAAACGGTCGGTTCGGCCGCGACCGTCCACATCCACGAACCCGACCACGGCGGGCCGTCGATAACGATCGGCAGGCGAACTCCCCCGCGGCCGCGGGTGCGGCGGCCCATAACGGCGGAGCGGACGGTCGCGGGAATGTGGGATCAACCACTGGCCGACGCCGGCTAGCGAGCGATGGAGTTTATCGCCGTCGGGACGATTCCGCCGGCCAATACTTCCTCCCCGCCCCGCGCGCGATATCCCCGGGAATGATCTAACTTCAGATCACAGATCGGCGAAAGCGCCTCGTCGTACAGGCGCAAGACGCACATGTCGCCGGTTTGCTCCGGAACTACGAGACGCAACCGTTGCGGCGGAGGCGCCCCTTCGAGCTGGTATTGCCGGAACAGGTCGTCAACCGTCCGCCGCGTCGTCCTCACCATCAGCCAATCGTCTGCCGCCACGAACGCGTCCTGCAGCGACACGACGCCGGGACGTGGTGGCGGCCCGCCCCGCTCGAGCGGGACGCCCTCCACCGGCCGCGTTTCCAGCCGTGCCTTCCAGCGTTGCGCCGCAGTCGGATCGGGCAACAATTCCGGCCGTCGGGTAAGCCACCCCACTCGCCGAAGCGCGATCGAGCGGCTGACGAGGAGATGCGCCACCAGCAACGTCTGATCGGCTTCGCCCGGCTGCTTCCAGGCGCCGAGCGGCCGATCGAGAAAAAGGGCCGTGCCGAGTTCGATCAACTCATCCGAGTCCTCGAGGCCGCCGAGCAACTCGCGCAATCGGTCGCGATCGCCGGGCACGTCCTGGGCGAACAAGCGCCTCCGGCGCATCATCGGGGCGAAGATCTGCTCGTCCGGCACCCGGACGAATGGTTCGGGCAACACGCGGGCGTTCTCGCCCGGGGACGTCGGAGCATCCGGCACAGGATGGTCGCGATACTCCTCTCTCAACAGCAAACCCAACCGCAGTCCCCGCCGCCGAAACCGCTCGTTTTCGGCGAACAGCTCCGGCATTTCGTCGGCGAGCGGCCGCAGCTCCCGCAACACTTCATCGATCAGCAACGCGTCCGGATAGTTGGCCCCGCGGTGATGAAAGGTGACCAGGTCGTACGCCGTCAGATGCCGGGCGAGATGACGCAAGAGCCACGTCAGAAAGTCCGCGACTTGCCCAGCCGACGCGAGACCGGCCGCGCGTGCGAGCCGCGGGACGGCCAGCGCCTTCGCCGCGAAGTCGGTGTAGGGCGAAAGCGCGACACCGTTGAACACCTGTCGCAGTCGGGCGAACGGATCGCCCGAATCGTCTTCCACGAGACCGGGAATGGATGCGGTCAAGGCCGCGTCGTTCGCCGCCCGCAGGAACAACTCGGTCAATTTGACGCGCTCGATGTCGGCCAGCGAGCGGTCGCCCACGAGCGGCAACAAGTCGTCAACTTCTCGCAACGGGCCGGCTGCTGCCGGCCGATAGAGGTAACCCAATTGTCCGAGCATAAAAGCGGGAAGCGGTGCCTCGATCGACGTTAGCGGCAAACGGCTCGTGCCGACGACCGCTTGGAACAGCAAACAGGCCAGTTCATCCGCAAACTCGCCGCACGTCGCCAACGACTCCCGTCGAATCCTGCCGACCAACTCGCGCTGCCAACGGACGGTCTCTCGCGTCTCGATCACGTTGCCGCCGGCGTCGTAGCTCTCGTGCGCGTGGGAAAGTATCGCCCGCGTGACGAACACGTCGCCGCACGTCGCGTCGTAGCGGACGGCGATTAGTGGCTCGTCCGAGAGGTTGCCGTCCGCGTCGACG
>DATJGQ010000671.1:0-2420 GCA_035494815.1 Gemmataceae bacterium | reverse complement strand
TTCCGCCGTTGCCTCCGCTCGACGAGCAGGCTGCGACGAGGAGCGCAACGGCAATTCCCGACTCGGCCAGCGATCGGAGCTGTCTGACGATCCGTTTCATGTCCGTTCCTTGCGAAGGGGCATCTACACCCCTCGTGGACGGAAGTTGGCACATCGATCACCGATTCGACGATTGCTCTCAGTGATCACTTGGCGTTGAAAGCACGCTCACGATCGACGCCCGGGGACATGATGAGACGGATTGTTGAGGTCGCGCCGGTTTTGTCACGGCATCGAATCCACGTCGCTTCTCATTTATTGCAACACCTCTCACATGTGGCGATTGCGGCGACCGTTTTCAAACCGGCCCGCAACGCCGAGTTTGAACCGGCCCGAGTTCGACCAGAGACGATTACGGCCGCCGCGCCAGCGAGCGCTCCGATATCAGTGTCCGAGCTGCCTCGACGGCGACCGGTCGGCCGCGCGGAATGACAAATTCCCGGTCCTGCCGACAAGCCCCCCCGCTGGCGTTCGACCGGCGACGTCGTCGCCGAGCCCGCCCCGAAGACCTTTCCTAGCCAGGAGTCTTTTCCATGACTCGTCACCGATCGGCATTGCACGTCCTCTTCTTTTCGGCCGCCGCGACGCTGACGCTGACGGTCGTCGCGTGCGGCTCCAGCGGCTCCGACCTCACCGGTTCGGGACAAGGCGGGACCGGCGGGACCGCTCGCGGGGGGTCGACGGGAACAGCCGGTACGATGGGCGCCGCGGGCACGACCGGGATCGGCGGCATGTCCGGAGCGGCAGGGGCGACCGGAGCGGCCGCGACGGGCGGAACGGCGGGCACGACCGGCGTCGCCGGTACGTCGGGTGCGGCGGGCACGACCGGCACCGCAGGTGCCGCGGGCGCGGGCGGGAGCGGTGGTCACGCCGGAGGCGGCGGCACGACGAGCAACGGCGGCTCCGGGCCGGCCGGGACGACGGGCGCCGGTGGCCGGGGCGGGGCCGGTGGATCAACCGCGGGTCGCGGCGGCAGCGGCGGCTCGGGCGGTGCAGGTGGGCTGGGAACGGGGGCGCGCGGCGGTGCCGGCGGCAACACCTCGGGAGCCGGCGGCAGCGGTGGTTCTGCGGGTGCCGCCGGCGGCTATCAGGCCTGCCCGTCCAATCCCTGCAAGGTCCTCCCCCTCGGCGATTCCATCACCTACGGCGTCAACGACGAGGGAAACGGGGGCTATCGCGGCCCGCTGTTCGCTGCGGCGATCGCCGCAGGCCAACAGCTCACGTTCACAGGCTCGCTCTCGAACGGCCCGACGACGGTATCGGGCCAGACGTTCCCCAAGAAGAACGAGGGTCACAGCGGCTGGGGAATTTCGGAGGTGACGCCTTACAGCGGCGGCAACGCGGGCATCGCAACGGTCATCCCCAGCCCGGCTTTCAGCAGCAGCAGTGGCGGCACCCCCGACATCATCTTGCTGCATATCGGCACCAACGACGAGGGCAGCTTCCCCGCATCGCAGATGACGAGCGATCTGAGCGGACTCCTCGACAAGATCATCACCGATGCGCCCAGCGCCTTGGTGGTGGTTGCCCAGATCATCCCGCTCGGGTACGGCACGAACGACGTCATCAAGGCCTACAACCAAGCGATTCCGGGGCTCGTGCAGCAGCGTGCGGCCGCCGGCAAGCACATCGTGCTCGTCGACATGTATACAGGATTCACGCCGTCGTCGATGCTCGGCTCCGACAACATTCATCCCAACAGCACCGGTTATAAGTTCATGGCCGATCGCTGGTACTCGATCATCGGACCCCTGTTGCCGAAGTAGCGACCGTTCGAATGACGCTGGGGTCGCCATTTCTCGCTGAGCTCACCCGGATCTCCCCTCATTTCCCGTATCCCACTGCGGCTATGTTGGCGTGGACGGCATCATCGGTCGCGTCGGATGGCTCGCCGACGGTGATGGCGCCTTCGTAGAACGTCCCCCACGACGAATTGCTGTTGTCACCGCCCGTGCCGAGGAGGACCGCGCCC
Organism: Gemmataceae bacterium; assembly: GCA_035494815.1. Lineage (GTDB taxonomy): Bacteria > Planctomycetota > Planctomycetia > Gemmatales > Gemmataceae > DATJGQ01. The sequence goes on along the minus strand of DATJGQ010000671.1, from coordinate 409 downwards.
TGCAACTGCCAATTGGCGGGAGCTGCTCCACTATAGGCGGTCGTGAGGGATCCGGTCGTGGCATCTCCAACTTTGAGCGCCCAGGTCGGCATGCCGTTCGTCGTGCCGGTCTTCAGAATCCCGAATGCGAACGGGATCCCCTTCATCGAAGGGTTTTGAGGGTTGGGCTTTCGACCGCTGCACGTGAGCTGCCCCGAGCCCGGCGTGCCGCACGACGAACCTCCAGCCCACACACCCGCTTCGAAGTCACCCTCGAACCAGGGCGAGCTGCCCGCGCCTGTGCCCCAGTAAGAAGTCCCGAGGTTCAGCGCCGCCATCGCTCCCGTCGGTCCGCTCCCATTGTTGGTTTCGGCGTTCCCGAAGTCGAAGCAGCACCCGTTTCCAGAGTGAGTGCCGTCGGCGACCATGT
>DATJGQ010000670.1:0-3956 GCA_035494815.1 Gemmataceae bacterium | reverse complement strand
GACCGCAGCCGCCTCGCCCGCGAGTTCTTCGTCCTTGATCGCCTCACGGAACCAGGCGGTGTAGTCGCCGTTTCTCAGGTGATGTTCCCAGGTCGCGTCGTCCACGCCGTCGGCCAGTTGCAGAAACAGGAACAGATTCTGCGCCCGCAGGTTGAGCTTGCCGTCCGGCCCGCGGAAGTAAAAGCTCCGGTCCGGCGGCAGGTCGCCGGTGGCGTACTTGCGCGTGTGGCGGCGGCGGGCGGTCTTGCCCGGTGCGACCCGCACGCGGATGGTCGATTCTTTCCGGTCGCGCCGCCACACCAGCGCCTCGCCCGGCGGCAAATCCTCGTTGGAGACCCTCGGCGGTTTGACTCCGATCGTCTCGGCGAACTGCCGCAGGGTCTCGGCCGGTTTGGCTCCGGTGGCGATGGCGGTGGTCACGCCGCCGAGCGCGGGCGGGGCGATCATTGACGGGTGCACCGTGATGTACAGGACGCTGTGCAGCTCGCCTGGCAGCGTCACCTGTCCGGGCTCCCAGGCGGCCGGCAAAAGGTGGTGCGCTTCATCGACGACAAGCCAGTGCGGCCGGCCCGTCCGCCCCCGTAACCCCAGGAGTCGCGGGAGGAGCGCCTGAAAGAACGGCGGCCGGTCGGCCAGAGGCAGCGCCACCAGATCGACGACGAGATTTTCGGCCGGGGACGCCAGGGCGTGTAAAACCTGTTCGACCGAGGGGGCTTGCTGCCGATCGCCCAGAACCAGTGCGCCATTGAGTCCTTCGTAGTCGCCCTCAGGATCGATGACGCAAAACTGGTAGCCGCGCTCGCCGAGCCGTTCCAGCAGCCCCGTAATGAGGCTAGATTTTCCACTGCCGGAAGTGCCCGCGACCAGAAGGCCACCGCCGTACGGCGGGAATGCCACTTCAACGTCCACTTCATCGGCACGCGTGCCGAGCAGGATGTGGTGGCGGGTCAATCGGTCTTCGCGGCCCGCGAGGTCGTTGTCGACCAGTTCATCGATCAGTTCGATGACGCCGGCTCCGTGGTCGCCAACGGTTGCGATGTCCGCCTTCTCGCGCAGCGCCGGCAGTGCGTTAGACACCGCGGCGCTGCACTCGCACAGCTCCAGAAACGCGTGGTCGTTCTCCGCGTCGCCGACGCCGACGACGTTATGCGGAGACAGCCCGAGCTCCGGCAGTACCGCGGCGAGGCCGGTCGCTTTGTTGACGCCGCTGGGCAAGACCATGACGGCGTCCTTGTTAAAGATGACCTGCATCTCCAGCCCCAGGTCGTGAATCGCGCTCAAGACCGTGTGCTCGTGCGGACGCCAGGTGGCGACGATCGTGCGGCCGACCGACAGTGGGGCGACGCCGCGGCTCCGCAACAGTTCGACGAACGCCGGCGGCGGCGCCGCGGCGAGCGTTTTTTCGGTCTTCGCGGACGGGTTATAGAGCAGGCCGCCGTTCTCCGCGACGATCCGGTCGAACAGTTCGAAATGGTCGAAGGTCCCCGCCAAATCGTCGATTTCGCGGCCGGTGACCATGATTAACCGTCGGCCCGTGGCCCTGCCACGTTCCAAAGCTGCCAGCGTCGGCTCATCCACTCGACCCCGGAGGGCGAGCGTGCCGTCATAATCGCAAGCCAGGGCCAGATATCGCATACTGCGTCTCCGCGGCGCGGCGAACGGCCTGATGGGGTGCATCTCGCGTGCCGTCTTTGACTCAGCGCAGCGCCCGGAGAAATGCCAGTGACTTGCGGGCCGTATTGACGGCGTCGTGACTGTGCCGGCTCAGTTCGACGAAGACGCCGCCGCGATAATCGACTTCCCACAAGCCGCGGAGGACTTGGGCGCAGTCCATCTCCCCTTCGCCGAACATGAGATGGTCGTGCACGCCCCGGCGCATGTCCTCGAGGTGGATATTCCAGAGCCGGTCGCGCCAATGGCGGAGGTTCTCGACGATCGGTTCGCCCAGACAGTGCAGGTGGCCAACGTCGAGCGTCAGTCCGAAATTCGGTCGTCCGACGCGTTCGCACAAATCGGCGAAGCGGTCCATGGTGTCGATGAACATTCCCGGCTCCGGCTCGAACGCCAGCCGGACGCCTTTCTCGGCCGCGATCTCGGCGAGTGCGTGGCACCCTTCGACGAGCCGATCCATGTGCACGTCCCGCGGGGCGTCGTCGACCGGCGCACCCGACCAGAAGCTGACGATCGGGGATTCCAGAGCGGCGGCAATGTAGATCGCACGCTCGAGAAACTCCCGTCGATAGGCACGCTCGTCGGCCCCGGGACTGATGAGCGTCGGCTGGTGTTTACGGCGGCTATCGAGCAAGAAGCGGGCACCCGTTTCGATCACCGCCTTGAGCCGATAGCTGCGGAGGAGAGTGCGGACGCCGTTGATTTGACGATGCAAGTCGGGATCGAACGGGTTGAGGGAGTGATGATCGAGGGTCAGGGCGACGCCCTCGTACCCGAGCTCCGCCAGAACGGCGAGGGCGTCTTCGAGGCGATGATGGGCAAAACCGTTCGTGTTGTAGCCGAAGAACATGAGATCCATTCGGCGAGCCGGATATTCCGACTACGGCAGCGCTTCGAGATACTCGATCTCCGGAATGCGCTGCCGCAGTTCCTGTTCCAGGCCCATGACGATGGTCATGATGGTGCTCGGGCAACCCGCGCAGACGTTGCTCAGGCGCACCTGCACGACGCCGTCGGTGACGTCCACGACTTCAATGGCGGTTCCGTCCAGGCTGAGCGCGGGGCCCACTTCCTCGGCCAGAACCTGGACGACACGGTCTTTCAGGTCGACACTCATGGCGACGCCCTCTCGCCGGTCAGGCGGTTGGCTTCCGCGACGTCGTGCCGGAGTTGTTCGATCAGCGCCTCCGGCCCCGCGAATTTCTGCAACCCGCGCATTCGGGCGATGAAGTCGAGGGCCAACGTCCGGCCGTACAGATCGCCGTCGAAACCGATCAGGTGAGCCTCGACTTTGCTGACGCTCTCGCCGAAGGTCGGATTCGGACCGATATTGACTGCCGCCGGCCATTGTTTTCCGTCGACGACAGCCCTCGCCGCGAAAACGCCGTCACCCGGAATGAGCGTCTCCGACGGGTCGAGATTGGCGGTCGGGAAACCGAGCAAGTGCCCGCGCCGCGCGCCCGTGCCGACGACGCCTCGCAGGCGGTACGGTCGGCCGAGGAGTTTGAACGCGGCGGTGACATCGCCGACGGAGAGTGCCGCCCGTACCCGGCCGCTCGACACCGGTTCGCCTTGGTGCAGCAGCGGCGGCACGATGGTCAACTCGACACCTTTGGTCTCGCACCAATCGGTCAGAAGTTGCACATCCCCGGCGCGCTTTTGTCCGAAGCGGAAGTTGTACCCCTCGACGACGGCCTTGACGCCGAACCGATCGCCAAGCACATCCGCCAGAAAGTCGCGGGCCTGGATCGCCAACAACTCCGGCGTCGTCCGCAAAACGACGACGGCGTCCGCGCCGGCCGCCTGCAGCAATTCGGCCCGGTCGGCGAGTGTCGTGAGCGGCGCCGAAATCCGCCCCGGGGCGAGCAGGGTCAGTGGATGGGGATCGAACGTCACCGCGATCGCCGGCCCGCCGACTCTTCGCCCGGCCTCTTGAAGCGCGGCCATCAACGAGGCATGACCGCGATGGACCCCGTCGAAGTTGCCGACGGTGACCGCCCCGCCGCGACATTCGTCCGGCGGCCGGTCGGCGGCGGACAGCACGATGGTCGGCATAGGTCTGGCCCCGCCCAGCCCGAACCCTTTAGCTCCCTCAGTCATCCATTGTAACGGACGGCGACTCGACCGGCCCACGAGCGACGCGGGCCGGTGGCGGCGTCCTGTATAATGCAAACGCGTGCAGCCGGCCGGCCGGACGGTCGCCGTCGGCCACTTCGGTGGCCGGCGGAGGAAAGTCCGGGCTCCCCAGGGCACGGTGGTGGGTAACGCCCACCGTCCGCAAGGAC
>DATJGQ010000669.1:0-6742 GCA_035494815.1 Gemmataceae bacterium | reverse complement strand
GCTCGACCTTGTACTTGTGAACGCCGGCCCGGGTGCTCGTGGCGGAGATCGGGTTCAGGATCGAATAGAGCTCCGCGGCGAGATCGCCGTCGCCGAGCTTCGCGAACGCCATGACGACCCACGCGGCCGCGTGGGTGTATTGACCGCCGTTTTCGCGGATGCCCGGAGGGTAGCCCTGGATGTATCCCGGATTGTGCTCGGAGCGGTCGAACGGGGGAGCCAGGAGGAGCACGAGGCCGTCTTCGCGGCGCACGAGGTATTCGTGAACGGCGACCATCGCCCTCGCCGTTCGGGTGCGGTCTCCCGCGTCCGAGAGAACCGCCCACGTCTGGGCGAGCGAATCGATCTTGCACTCGGCGGCGGCGTTTGTACCCAGCGGCGTGCCGTCGTCGAAGAACGCGCGAATGTACCAATCGCCGTCCCACGCGCACGCTTCTACCGCCTTGCGAAGTCGTTCGACGTGTGCGCGATAACGGCCGGCCCGTTCCTTCTCGCCGCGACGCTCGGCCAGGTCGGCGAACTCGGGGAGGATGGAGAGCAGAAACCAGACCATCCAGACGCTCTCGCCGCGGCCCTCGTGGCCGACGCGGTTGTAGCCGTCGTTCCAATCGCAACTCCCAATCAGCGGCAATCCGTGCGGCCCGACGGCCAAACGGGCGTCGCACGCGCGGGCACAGTGCTCGAACACGCTCGCCGAGTCTGACGAGACTTGCGGAACCCGGTAATCGTCCTCCTGGCCCGGCTTCAGCGTCGGCGCGTCGAGGAACGGGACGATCTCGTCCCACACGCTTTCGTCCCCACTCACGCGCGCGTACTGCAACGTCACATAAGGCAGCCAGAGGAGGTCGTCGGAGCAGTGCGTGCGGACGCCGGCACCACGGGGCGGATGCCACCAGTGCTGGACATCGCCCTCGACGAATTGTCTCGACGCCGACAGCAAGATGTGGGCGCGAGTCACTTTCGGGGCGGCGTAGGACAGCGCCATAACGTCCTGAAGCTGGTCGCGGAAGCCGAACGCCCCGCCGGACTGGTAGAACGCGGTCCGCCCCCAGAACCGGCAGGCGAGAACCTGATAGGGCAGCCAGCGATTGACCATCACGTCGAGGGCCGGGTCGGGGGTCTCGACCTGGACCGCGCCGAGGAGTTCGTCCCAGAAGGTCGTCACCGCCGAGAGGGCGTCGTGCACGCGGCCGGGTTCGCGATACCGCTGCAGGAGCGCCCGCGCGGTGACCGGGTCCTCCGCCTCGCCGAGGACGAAGACGACTTCGCGCTCACCGCCGGCAGGCACTTCTACGGTCGTTTGCACGGCGAAGCACGGGTCCAGCCCACCGCCGCTCCGATCGGCGAGGTGTTGCCGACCGAGCGCTGCGGGCGCGGACGGCGAGCCGTTGCGGCCGAGGAATTCCGTGCGGTCCGCCGTCACCGTCCGCGGCCGGTGCAACACGTCGGCGAACGCGACTCGTTCGGCGTAATCGACGCGGGCGGTGTTCCAGGCGAAGATCGCACCACTGGTCGCGTCCACGTCAGTGACGATGTGCATCCCCGTCTCTTCCGGCTGGCCGCCGAGGACGAGTTCCGCGAAGTAGGTCAGAGTTAGCGACCGCGTCCGGCCGGTGCGGTTGGTCACGCGGTAAGTGACGATTTTTACGGGATCCTGAAGCGGCACGAAAACGGTCATCGTCTGTGCGAGCTCGCCGCGGACCGAGTCGAACGCCGTGTACCCCTGTCCGTGGCGAACGCGGACCTCGTGGACGGCGCCGACGGGCCGCGGCGTCGGCGTCCAGCATTCGCCGCTCGCCTCGTCCCGGACATACAGAACTTCCGACGGCGGGTCGATGACCGGGTCGTTGTTCCACGTCGTCAAGCGGTTGGTCTGGCTGTTTTGCGACCATGTGCAGGACAGGCCGCATTCGCTGCCGAGACAGCCGAACGACGGATTGGCGAGCACGTTGATCCACGGGGCAGGGGGCAGTCGCGGATCGGCGGGGCCGTGCAGGTTCGCGGTCGGTGAGACGATGACGACATACTCCCGCCCGTCCGGCGTGAAGCCGCCGTAATCAGACCGGCAAATGAGCGACGGCCCCGGAGTGGACTCGGCGGCAGCGGGCTGCCCGTTCGTGGAGACGGCGGGCGCCGCGGCGGTCCACTCGGGCGGGATGTCAGGCGCCTGCTCTTGCCGCGTGAGCAAATCATCGAGAGAGCCCGTCTTCCCACCGATCACGACCCGCGCGGCGGCGAGCAAACCGAGTCGATCGCCGTCGGGCAGGCCGCCGCCGCGCCGCAGAAGGACGCCGCCCGGCCGGTCGAGCCATTCGCGGTCAGGACTCACGGCCACAGCCTGTTTGATCTGCTGGGCCAGTTCATCGTTATAACTCTCGGCCCGCTCGTTCAGCACGACAAAATCGACGACCAGCCCATTCTCTCGCCAGAACCCGTGGGCGCGGAGGAGCTGACGAAGCAGCGGCAGTTCGTCGAAGCCGCCGATGGTCATTAACAGGAGGGGCCGGTCGCCGGAAATGCCGTGCCGCGACAGGACTTCGCGAACGGGCCGTGGCGTGCGAAGGACATTCGCCGGCACTCTCAGGGCGGGATTCGCGTAAATGAGGTGGCCGGCCAGTCGTTGAAACGTGTGAGCTTCGTCGGCGGCAATGCCAAGGTGCTCGAGTTCCGCCTGCCCGCGGGCCCAGGCTAATTCGAACGAGCGGGCGATCGCCTGGGGTTGCGCGTACCGGTCCGCCAGGGCCAGCGCCATTTCCTTCGAGTCCGCGACGCCGGTGATGAACGTTACAGCGACGACACCGCCCGCCGGTACGTTCACGCGGCGACGCAGGCCGAAGACCGGATCGAGCACCGGCCCCGCGGAGTTCGTCAGCCGTTGGCCGTCCATCGCCTGCGGCGCGGCGAGCGTCCGGCCCCGGCCGATGAACTTGTTCCGATCCGTTTCGTATTCGATGTCTCCGACTGACGGAGCGTCCGACGCGGCGCAGTGCACCGCCCATTGGACCGGATCGCCCGCCTGGCGCGGCCGACGTCGGCAGAGCAGCGCCCCGGGGCCGGGCGCGAATTCGGTCTCCAGGAAGAGCTTTTGAAAGGCCGGGTGCGCTCGGTCGGCGGAGTGTGCGACGAGCGCCAACTCGACGTAGCTCGTGAGTTCAATCTCGCGCGGGGTGCGGCCGCGGTTGCTCAACGTCACGCGGCGAATCTCGGCCGGCTTCTCGGGCGAGACCGTTACTTCGAGGACCGTTTCCAAGTCGCCGTCCCGGCGGCGAAATTCGGCCTTGTCGATCGCGAACGTGACCTCGTACGTATCTGCGGGGCGGTTCACGGGCTGATGCCCCGCGGCCCACACGGACCCTGTCGCCGTGTCACGCAGATAGATGAAGCTGCCCCAGTGATCCCGCGTCCGATCCTCGCGCCAGCGGGTCACGTCTAAGTCGCGGTAGACGCTGCGGCCGGCGCCGGCGTTGGTCAACATGACGGAGTAGCGACCGTTGGAGAGCAAATGTGTCCGCGGCACAGCGGTGTCAGGCGTCGTCAGCCGACGGCTCATCGGCACCGGCCCGACGGGCAACGCCGGAACGTCGGCCGCCGCGGCGGGGTGGACTTCGGCGACCTCGACCCGCGGCGCCTGCCACGGCACCCGCTCCTGCAACAGCAACTCCGCCGATCGCACGGCCGGCTCCGCGTGGAACCGCCTCGGGAACGGGTCGCCGAGGAGGGCGTTCGCCAGACTGAGGAGGCTCATCCCCTGGTGATGGGCCATGTAACTGCGCACGACCGAGCACTTGCCCGTCAGGACTCGCGACGGCGTGTAATCGATCGCTTCGTAATAACCATAGGCCCCTTCGCCGCCGGCCTCGGTGAGGGCGGGTAGGTTTCGGATCGCGTCGTGCGGCAAGACCATCACGGCCATGACGGTCGCGTACGGCGCCACGACGAGGTCCTGTTCCAGGCCTCGCTTCAGCCCGAGCCCGGGCACCCCGAACGACTGATACTGATAATTCCAGGCCTCGTCCGTCTTGTTGTAACCGGACTCGGAGATGCCCCACGGCACGCCGCGCTGCCGACCGTACTCGATCTGTCGCTCGACCACCGCGTGCCGACTCTCTTCCAGGAGCGTCTGCCCGTAGGTTCGCAAAAATAGCCGCGGCATCAGGTACTCGAACATGGTGCCGCCCCACGACACCAGTGCGATCGAGCCGCCGGCGTTCGTCACCGGCCGGGCGAGTTGGAACCAGTGCTTGCGGTCGGCCTCGCCGCGGGCGATCGTCAGGTAACTCGTCAGCGCCGACTCCGACGCGAGCAGGTCGTAGTGTGAACTATCCGGCGCGCCGACCCGCATGTTCAGGCCGATCGTATACAGATGCCGCGTGGCGTTATAAAGGGGGTGGAAATCCATCTCCGCCTCGAACCTCGCGGCGGTTGCGATGACGTCCTCGATGCGGGCGGCCAGTTGATGGACCGACGACTCGCGGAGTGCTTTCAGCAGTCGCGGCCAACGGCTACCGGACAACGATCGTTGCGACAGCCGCGCGTCGATCTTCCGGATCGCCTCTTGGACACCGCGAACGGATGGAGATTTGACGACGGAGTCGGAGATCTCCTGCGGCACCTCCCCGGGCAGTCCGTCGCCGAGCAACGGGACCCACGGCGTGATCGCGGCAAATCCGGCGACGCGCTCGCCCACCTGTTCGCCCAGCCGCGCGACCCAGCGGGCGAATTCGCCGTCTTCGCCGCTCATCGCCAAACCCCGGGCGGCCCCGTCGAGCTTTTCGAGTCGGTCCCCCCAGGCGGAAAGGTCCGCCGGTTGGTCGGCGAGAAGTTCGGCGAAATCGCGCAGACGTCCGCGTACGGCGGAAGTTGCCGGCGCGTTTTCCTGAGCCAGACGGAGGGTGTCGTCCAGTCCCTCCAACCAAAAGGGGCCGACCAGGGGCTCGCGCAACTTCTCTTCCAATCCGCGGCGAAGGGCGACGAGGCTCGCCAACAGGTTGCCGCTATCCACTGTCGAAACGTACCGCGGCTCGAGCGGCGTCAGCGATTGGGTGTCGTACCAGTTAAAAAAATGTCCGCGGTGCCGCTCCATCCGCGCCATGGCCGCCAGTGCCTGCTCGATTCGGTCGACCGCCCGGGCCAGGCCGAGATAGCCGAAGTCGAGCGCGGCCAGGTTCGCGAGGAGCGACAGCCCGATGTTCGTCGGCGACGTCCGATGCGCGACGGCCTCCCGGGGCTCCTCCTGGTAGTTGTCCGGCGGCAGACCGCTGTCTTCGCTGCCGACGAACCGCTCGAAGAACTCCCACGTCTTACGGGCGAGGCGACGGGCCGTGCGGACCTCGTCCGCGGTCAACGGTTCCTCGCGGCGTTCGGCCGGCTGACTCACCCACCAGGCGAGCGCGGGCGCGACCAGCCACGGGATCAGCACGAGAAGCGCCGCCGGCGGCCCCGGCGGATTGGCGAAGACGATCAAGACGCCGACGAAAATGGCGGCCAGCGGCGACACGATCATGAACCGTAAGAAATCTTCGAATTTCCCGCCGAGACGGCGTTCGGTCGCGGCCGCCGTTTCCCATTCCAGCAGGTGTTTGTGACTCACGAAGATTCGCCAGATCGTGCGGAGGATCGCGTCGGCCAATGTCACGGCCTGATGGGCGAGGAAGCTAATCTGAAGGGCCGCATGACAGGCGGTCGCGAAAAGTCCCCACGCCGCGTCGTTGCCACGCAAACGCCATCCGGAGGTGCGCACGAACCCGCGGAGCGTTGAAGGAATTGTGAGCAACAACGGCAAGGCGGGCACGGCGAGGCCGAAGATCGTCCAAACCCATGCCGATCCCGGCAGTACCGTCCACCCCGCAATGAACAGCACGACGAGCGCGATCGGGGTCAGGCTGCGGCGAAGGTTGTCGAAGACTTTCCATCGCTCGACGAGTGGCAGGACGTTTGGCAGCCAGGAGCGCTCGAACGCCGGCCCCGTTTGCCCCGGCGGCGCCAGATTCGCGGGTTCGACGCGACCGGGGACCGGCGCCGGCACGCGCGGGCCCAGCCATGGGAGGAGCTGCCAGTCGCCCCGGACCCAGCGGTGCTCGCGCCGCGCAAATGCGTTGTACCGGGCGGGAAGGTCGTCGATCAGTTCGATGTCGCTGACCAAGGCGCAGCGGGCGTAGTTGCCCTCGATCAGATCGTGACTGAGGATGTGATTCTCGGGAAAGGTCGTTCCGGTCGCGGCCTCGAACGCCGTCAGTTCGTAAATGCCCTTTCCGGTAAACGTGCCCAGGCCGAAGAGGTCCTGGTAGACGTCCGACGTCGCGGTCGTGTAGGGGTCGATCCCCGCGGAGCCGGCGACGAGCCTTGTGAATCGCGAACGCCGCGCCGCAGGGAGCGAAAAGCCGATTCGCGGCTGCAGGATCGTGTAGCCGTTGACGACCCGCCGCCGTGCCGGATCGTATTGCGGCCGATTCAACGGGTGGGCCAGGGTGGCGATCAGCCGCCGTGCCGTTTCCCGCGGCATCTGCGTGTCGGAATCGAGCGTGATGACGAAACGGACCCGCGGGATCGCCTCCAGCGGGCAACTCAGCGTCGCATAGGTCGTGTCCCGCGCGCCGAGCACGAGCCGATTGAATTCCGAGAGTTTGCCGCGCTTCCGTTCCCAACCCATCCACCGCATCTGCGATGGGTTCCACAGCCGCCGACGATGGAACAGGAAGAACAAGGGCGGACCGGCCGCGGCGTGCCGGCGGTTCAGCTCGGC
>DATJGQ010000668.1:0-4601 GCA_035494815.1 Gemmataceae bacterium | reverse complement strand
CGGCGCATATTCGGACACGAAGACCGCCGGCGCCCTGGTCGAGTTGCGGTGCGAGTCGCCGTCGGTCGTCAAGAACGATCGGTTCATCGCCCTAGCGAACGACTTGGCCAAACAGGTCGCCCAAAAGAACCCTGGCAACGTCGACGAGCTTCTCAAGATGAAGTTCGTGGGCGACGCCTCACAGACGGTTCAGGACCGCGTCGCCGAGGTCGTCGGTCTCATCCGCGAGAACATGCGGCCGGCCCGGTTCGTGCGCTTCGAGGGGATCACCGGCGAGTACGTTCATCACGACGGGGCGACCGGTGTCCTATTGCAGGTTCGCGGCGAGAAGGCTGACCCGACGCTGTTGCGCGACATCTGCACGCACATCGCCGCACTGCGGCCGACCTACGCCACGGTCGCCGACGTGCCGGACGAGATCGTCAAGCGCGAGGAGCACCTCGCGAAGCAACAGGCCGACGAGCAGGCCGCGGGCAAACCCCCGGGCGTGATCGAGAAGATCGCCGCGGGCAAGTACCAGACCTGGCTGGCCGAGAACGTGCTGGTCCAGCAGCCGATGGCCAACCAGATCAAGTACGCCAAGAAGACCGTCGGCGAACTGCTCAAGGCGGCGAAACTCGAGATCGAACAGTTCGTCCGCATGAAGGTCGGCGAACTGTAATACAGACTTCAACGAAGGGTTGACCGATGGCTCACACGTCCAGCGCCGAGAAGCGGCTGCGGCAGACCGAGAAGCGGCGACTGCACAACCGCTCGGTCAAGAAGGCGATCAAGGCCGAGATCAAGAAGTTCCTGGCCGCGGTGAAGGACTCGCCGGGGACGGCGGCGGACGCGTACAAGGCGGTCGCCAAACGGCTCGACAAGGCGGCCGCCCGCCGGATCGTGCACCCGAACCTCGCGGCGCGGAAGAAATCGCAGCTGGCACGAAAGTTAAAGCCGCAGGCGGCGGCGAAGTAAACCGCGTCCTATGTGAGCGAGTGAGCGGCGGGGTTTATCCTGGCCGGGAGACAGCGTCCCGGCGGGGATGAACCCCGCCGCTCGCTCGTTTACCTACGGGAAACGTTTAATGATGCGTGCCGCGCCGCGATCGGCCTTTGCCGCCGTCCGTTCGCTGCTGCCGTCCGTTCGGCACGTGTTCGTCGGTAGCAGGTTCCTCGCGCGGCGGTGGCTCGCCGCCGGCCGCCTTTTGTTCCCCGTCATGCTTGTGTGGATGGAGCACCGCCGTCAGCAGCACCGCTGTCACCGCTCCCACGGCCGGCCCGAGGAAATAAATCCACAAGTGCTGCGTCGTCCCACCGACGAGCGCCGGCCCGAACGACCGGGCCGGATTCATCGACGCGCCGCTGACCGGTCCGCCGATCAGGCCCGCCAATGCGATCGTCCCGCCGACCGCGACCGCGGCGTTCGGGCCGATGAGCGAATGTCGCGTCGCGGTGCCGAGCGCAACCGTCACGAGCAGGGTCGTCAAAAACACTTCGAACGCGAGTGCCGCGGCGACGCCGACGTGCGGATGCGTCGCGCCGAGGTCCCGAGCGTCCGGAAAGATCAGCCGAAGGAATCCGCCGGCGAGCAGCGCGCCCGCGAATTGGGCCAACCAGTACGGCGGCACCATTTCCCAGGGGAACGCACCGCGGAGCGCGAACCCGAGCGACACCGCCGGATTGAAGTGAGCGCCGGAGCAGTTGCCGATCGCGTAGATCATGGCCATGACGAGTAGCGCCGGCGCGACCGCCCGGGCCGCGGGACTGACGTCGCCGACGACATGCGCGACCACCTCGCCGCCCGCCGCGATCGTCACAAGCGCGAACGTCCCGAAAACCTCGGCGGCGACCCGTCGCAGCGTGTTCAGGTCAGATTGGATGGCGGCGGCCATAGCTGCGTCCGTCGTCGGCACCGAAAAGAGTGCCGCGACTCACAGCTGAGCAGTTGGCATGCCGAGGGCGGTGTGGCGCCGGGACGAAGGAAGCCTCGATTCGGTCGCCAGCTCACGGCTGTGACGACGACGGGCCGCTGATCTCCGCAAGCCCGGCTTCGACCTCGTCGGGGCCCGGTCGCGCCGACTGTTGCACGACTTGGCCGTCGCGCATGAAGACGAGGTTGGGCCAGAGTTTGACCCGGAACGATCGGCCGAGCGGCTTGCCTTTGCCGTCGGCAACCTTGATGTGACGGACGTCGGGGTGCTTTACGAGGGCGGACCGGAGGTGCGACTGAATCGCCTGGCAGTAAGGGCACCAGTCGGCGCCGAATTCCACAAGAACGGCGCCCGGCATCGCGTCCACCTCGGCGCGAGACGGCTCTTCCTCGCTGTAGACGGTTTCCATGCGCAACTCCCGTCAGGCCCGGGACGTTCGGTTCATCTCCTGCTCGACTTCGTCGACGCCGGCGGCCGGCTCTGCGGTCAAGCGCTGGTGCGGGGCGAGCGCCACCTGGGACGCGGCCTTGCGGCATGCGTCCTCGGCATTCTCGGCGAACACGCGGGCGACGGCCATCTTTTCCGGCAGGCCGCGGTCGTTACTCTGGTTGAGATCGTCTCGGCCGTGGCGGTACACGACGAATTCGGTCACGATCGTACCTCTCTTTCCGGTAGCAGGAGATCCATCAACGCGCCGAGGACGCCGCCCCAGACGACGTGGGCGGCGGCCGTCATGCCGTGTCGCCGGGCCGACTCGCGGTCGGGCGGTTTGTATAAACCCGTCGCCGGCAATACGCCGAGGTAGCTGCTCGCCCACACAGTCAGACCGTAGGCGGCGCCGTTGAGCAGGCCGGGGCCGGGCAGGGAGGGCGCGAGCACGCCGTAGAATGCGCCGGCCGCCGTGCCGACGCCGTAATGGGCGGCCAGGAACGCGTTCTGCTTCTGTCGCCGCGACAATTTGTGGGCGACGCCGACGATTTCGGCGGCGTTGACCGTCACCTGCGCGGGCGGCAGCGGGTCGCGCTCGTGCGGCGGCAGCCGGCGATGGATGGCGCGCATCGCGGCGGTCATCGGCACTGTGGCGACACATCCGGCCACCGCCCCCGCGAAAAAGAAGCCGGCGCTCGTCTTCATGAAGGCACCTCCACCTGAGAACCGTTCAATTCCCGTGCCGAGTCGGGTCGGAGCGGCATTCCAGTTGCACCCCCGCCGTCCGGGGGCGAGGATCGTATTTCGGGGTGAACCGCCATGACGCCAGCAAAGACCGGCTCGGCCACGCGCACCGAAACCGACAGCATGGGCGCGGTCGAAGTGCCTGCGGACCGCTACTACGGCGCCCAAACCGCCCGCTCGCTCGTCCACTTCGCGATCGGCGACGACCGCATGCCCCTGCCGCTCGTCCGCGCGTTCGGGGTTCTCAAAAAGGCGGCCGCGCTCGCCAACCGCGAACTCCGCCAGCTCACGCCGGAAATCGCCGACCTGATCGTGCGGGCCGCCGACGAAGTGATCGCCGGAAAACTCGACGAGCATTTTCCTCTGCGGGTCTGGCAGACCGGCAGCGGCACGCAGACGAACATGAACGCCAACGAGGTGATCGCCAACCGGGCCAACGAACTCGCCGGCGCCCCCCTCGGCAAGAAATCGCCGGTCCATCCGAACGATCATGTCAACCGCTCGCAATCGTCGAACGACACCTTCCCGGCTGCGATGCACATCGCCGCGGCGGGCGAGATCGACGGGCGATTACTGCCGGCGGTCACGGCACTGCGGGACGCCCTCGCCGCGAAGGCCACGGCGTTCGCGGACATCGTCAAGATCGGCCGCACGCATCTGATGGACGCGGTGCCGCTGACGCTGGGTCAGGAATTCTCCGGCTACGTTGCGCAACTCGATCACGCGCTGGCCGCAATTCGCGGCACGCTACCGCGACTCCACGAGCTGGCCCTCGGCGGTACGGCGGTGGGCACTGGTTTGAACGCCCCGCCCGGATTCGCCGAGGCCGCCGCGACGAAGATCGCCGAGTTGACCGGCCTGCCGTTCAAACCCGCGCCCAACTTTTTCGCGGCGCTGGCGGCCCACGACGCCTTGGTGATGACCAGCGGGGCCTTGCGGACGCTCGCGTGTGCCCTCATGAAAATCGCCAACGACATCCGCTGGATGGGCTCGGGCCCGCGGTGCGGGCTCGCAGAGCTGCGGCTTCCCGAGAACGAGCCGGGTTCGTCGATCATGCCGGGCAAGGTCAACCCGACGCAGTGCGAGGCGATGACGATGGTCTGCTGCCAGGTGATCGGCAACGACACCGCCGTCGGCGTCGCCGGCTCGCAGGGCAACTTCGAACTCAACGTCTTCAAGCCGGTGATCATCCACAACGTCCTCCACTCGACGGGACTGTTGGCCGACGCGTGCCGGTCGTTCACCGAGCATTGCGTCGTCGGCATCGAACCGGATCGCGAGCGGATCGGGCATTACGTTCGCAATTCGCTGATGCTCGTGACGGCGCTGAACCCGCACATCGGGTACGACAAGGCCGCCAAGATCGCGAAGACGGCGCACAAGCTCGGCAAGACCCTGCGCGAAACGGCCATCGAGCTCGGCCTCGTCACACCCGAACAATTCGACGCCTGGGTACGACCCGAAACGATGGTGGGGAAGCGGTAGCTGGCCGTGACCCATGGCGTGGGCGTCCTTC
>DATJGQ010000667.1:0-2088 GCA_035494815.1 Gemmataceae bacterium | reverse complement strand
CGCCTCCCTCGCTCGCGCTTCGGGCTGGTTAAAACCTATCCCTCTTCCTCTTCGCGGAGCCGCGCCAAGACGCTGAAATCCTCCAACGTCGTCGTGTCCTGCGTGGTCGCCTTGCCGCCGGCGACGTCGCGCAACAGCCGCCGCATGATCTTGCCCGACCGCGTCTTGGGCAGCGCGTCCGTGAACCGCACGTCGTCGGGGCGGGCGAGCGCCCCGATTTCCTTGACCACATGCTCACACAGGTCCTTTTTCAGCGCGTCGCTCGGCTCGACACCCGACTTCAGCGTCACGAAGCAGGCGATCGCCTCGCCCTTGAGTTCGTCCGGCCGGCCGACCACCGCCGATTCTGCGACTTTCGGGTGATGGACGAGGGCGGACTCGACTTCCATGGTGCTGAGCCGATGGCCGCTGACGTTGATGACGTCGTCGACGCGGCCCATGATCCAGAAGTAGCCCTCCTCGTCGCGGCGGGCGCCGTCGGCGGTGAAGTAGCAGCCGGGTACCTGGCTCCAGTACTGCTCCTTGTAGCGGGCGTCGTCGCCGTAGATGGTGCGGAGCATCGACGGCCATGGCCGACGGATCACCAGGAATCCGCCCTGGTTTGCCGGCAACTCGCGGCCCTGTTTATCGACAATGGCCGCGTCGATTCCGGGCAGCGGCCTGGTCGCGCTGCCGGGCTTCGTGGCGATCGCGCCGGGCAACGGCGAAATCATGATCGCGCCCGTTTCCGTCTGCCACCACGTGTCGACGATCGGGCACCGGCCGCCCCCGATCACCTGGTGATACCAGATCCACGCCTCCGGGTTGATCGGCTCGCCGACCGTGCCCAAGACGCGCAGGCTCGAGAGGTCGTGCCCCTTCGGCCATTTGTCGCCCCACTTGACGAAGGCGCGGATCGCCGTCGGGGCCGTGTAGAAGACGGTCACCTTGTACCTGGCGATGATCTCCCAGAACCGGTCCTCGCGCGGATGATTCGGGGCGCCCTCGTACATGACGACGGTCGAACCGTTCGCCAGCGGGCCGTAAACGATGTAGCTGTGTCCCGTCACCCAGCCGACGTCGGCGGTGCACCAGTAGATATCATCCTCGCGAATGTCGAAGACCCACTTGTGCGTCATCGACACGCCGAGCATGTACCCGCCGGTCGAGTGGAGGATGCCCTTCGGCTTTCCGGTCGAACCGGAGGTGTAGAGGATGTACAGCGGGTGTTCGCTGTCGAGCGGCTCGGCCGGGCAATCGGCGCTCGCGTCGGCGACGATCTCGTGCCACCACACGTCGCGTCCCGCCTTCATCGGTACGGCCGTGTTGCAGCGGTTGAGCACAACGCACTTTTCGACGGACGGCGATTTCTCGAGCGCCTGGTCGACGTTCGCCTTGAGCGGTACGACCTTGCCCCGCCGCCAGCCGCCGTCCGCGGTGATGACGAGCTTGCTCTTGGCGTCGTTGTTGCGGTCGGCGACGGCGTCGGCGGAAAACCCGCCGAAGACGACGGAGTGCGTCGCCCCGATACGGGCACAGGCCAGCATGGCGATCGCCGCCTCGGGCACCATCGGCAGGTAGATCGTGACGCGGTCGCCCTTTCGGATGCCGAGCTTCTTAAGAGCGTTGGCGAACTTGCAGACCTCGCGGTGCAATTCCTGATAGGTGAGCGTCCGGGTGTCGCCCGGCTCACCTTCCCAGACGATCGCCGGCTTAGTCTTGCGCGGCCCGGCAAGGTGTCGGTCGAGGCAATTGTCGCTGGCGTTCAGCCGCCCGCCGACGAACCACTTGGCGAACGGCTCCTTCCATTCGAGGACCTTGTCCCAGCGCTTGAACCAGTGCAACGATTTCGCCGCTTCCGCCCAGAACGCGTCCGGGTCGTCCTTCGCCCACTGGGCGAGCCGCTCATACTCGGCCGCGCTGATAAACGCCTTGGTGGCGAATTCGGCCGGCGGCGGGAAGGTTCGCGTTTCTTTCAGGATACTGGTGATGTTGGCGGCGGCGGGAGAGGACATCGCGGGTCTCCGAGAGAGTCCGAGGTTGCCGGCCATTTTACGGCGCGGACTGGATTTCAGTAGCTGGCCTCTGTGAGGCCGGCCCGCGAGCCCA
>DATJGQ010000666.1:0-2620 GCA_035494815.1 Gemmataceae bacterium | reverse complement strand
ACCTCGTACTCGTCCTGCTCGGGCAGATCGGTCTCGAGCGTGAACGTCGGGGCTGGCGGCGCCCACGGCGCGGTCGCGACACCGCCGGCACTCGTGATTGTGCCCGCGGTGGACGATTCATCCTTTTCATACGCCGAGACGTCGATCTCGAAGGCCCCGCCCAGGTGAACGTTGGGCGCGGCGACATATCCCTCCGGCAAAATGTCGGACAAACGCATGACGATCATCATGGGCCAGCCGCCGTGGAGTTCGTCCCACGAGTGTTTGTGGTCTAGCGGCGGGCGGAAGTGATCGCGAAGCGGCATACAAGGCCCTCCGGACCACCATTATAGGAGCGGTCGACAACCGCCGATACGGCATTGGGCCGGTGTCCGGAGGTCATCTCGTCACCCTCGCCGGCGCGCGACGAGTTGCTCGTCGATGACCGCCTCCAGCGTTTCCCGGTCCTGCAAGCCGGTGAGCCTCTTCTCGCCGATCAGGAACAGCGGGACGCCCGTGACGCTCGCTTCGTCATAGGCGTGCCTCAATGCCCGTCGGTGTGCCTCGCGATATCGCCGGGAACGCAGCGCCTCGGCGAATGCCTCAGCGTCCAGCCCGACCTCGCCGGCCAGTTGGGTGAGCACGTCGATTTGGCCGATGTCGCGGCCCTCGACGAAAAACGCTCGGAGGACGCGGCTGTTGTACTCGTTGCCCTTGCCGTGTTCCTTGGCGAACTGGTAGCCCTCGAAAGCCAGGCGCGTATGCGGCTGCGGCGAGACGGCGGGTAGTTGAATGGGCACGCCCATGCGGCGGGCGATCGGGTAGACCGACTGCTCCCACGCACGCCGGAGGTAGTCGCCTTCGGGCCGCAGCGTCTCGTGTGGCTCCGGCCGCAGCTCGAACGGCATCCACTCGACCGCGACGTTCTTGCCGCGGACGGCTTCGAGGAGCGGAAACTCCGCCAGATAGCAGTACGGTCAGACGTAGTCGGAGTAGACCTGGATCGGGAGCGGCATGGGGAGACTCCGTGCGGGTCAGAGCCGCGAGCGTAAGGGAGCGGGCGGCGACGCGACGATGTAGTTGCTGCAACGCCTATGCCGAGTTTTTCTCCCCTCTCGCAGGAACGGGAGAGGGCGAAAGAACTACTTCAGCGCCCGCTCCACGAGCCCCGCGGTCTCGCTGCCCCAGCCGTCGGCGATGTGGCGGACAACGCCCGCCGCATCCAGCACGACGAACCGCGGCGTCGTCTCGCGGCCGAACGCGTCGCGCGTGAACGGCCCGGCCAGCTCGCGGCCGGCCAGGATGGGTACGTCGGCGCAGTTCGCGGCCCGCCGCAGGGTCGCGGACGAATCGTCCGTCACCGACAGCACCGCCACAGCCGCGGACTCGCCGAACCGCCGGCGGATCGACTGGGCACATCGCAGCGTCTCCGCGGCGCTGGCCGACGTAGGGCTGAAGAAGACGAGTAACACCGGCCGGCCGCGGAGCCGCATCAGCCGCGTCGCCGCGCCCGTCGCCGGGTCGGCGGCGAGAAAGTCCGGGGCGCGTTGACCGACCGCGATGGGCGGCGGCGCCGCGACCTCCTCGGGGACATATGTCGCCGGCGCCTCGCCCCGCCGGCGGGCGTCCGCCTGTTGCCGCAGCCACTGCACCGCCGGACGGTACGGTGTCGCCGGCCGCTGGAGTTGTCGGTCGATCATTCCGAGCAGCCACTCGTACGCCGCCGCGTTCGTCCGCGGCCCGGCGGCGTCGAGTTCCCGCAGCTTCCGCCCGAATTCACAGCACCGCTCGATCTCCCGCCGCCATTCGGCCGCCAGACCGTCCGGGTAGGTCATTTGGCTGCTGAGTTCGTACGTCGTCCGCGACGACACCGACGTGCGGCCGGACCGGTCGTCCGATTCGTGCCACTCGATTTGCCGGTCGAGCCGCTGGACGAGTCCGGTCGTCAGCGACACCCGGGCGGTGTCGGTCCGCTTCCAGGTCGGCGAGCCGTCCGTAATCTCTTGTCTGCCGGCGAGTCGGACGCAGCGGACACGGCCGATCGTCTCCGCGTCGACGGCCTGCCAGGCGTACGGCGGCCGCGGCGACGCGTCGATGTCCCATTCCTGCCCGGCGGTGATCCGCGGCCCGGGCAGCGGGACGAACAGCCCGCCCTCGAGCGTCGCCGGCCCGACCAGCGGCGGCGCGAACGGCCCGCCGTTCTGCCAAACGAACCGGCCGTTGCGATCGACCGAGCCGAGTTCCAGTCGCACCGATTTCACCGCGTCCGAGGTCGCCCCGGCCGGTCGCAGCACGGTCATGACCGCGACGGTCGCCGACTGCGGCGTCAACTCCAGCACGAAGGCGTGGGTTACCAGGTCGTAGGCCTTGGAGAACGGTGTCGTGTTCTCGAGCAGTTTCTCTTCAAACGAGCCGCGATATACGAGTTCCTGCCCGCGTTCCAGCCGCGGCGCGACGGGCCAATCGGCGGGTTGGGCGACGACGGCGGCGACCAGGACTATCCAGTGGCCGGGCATTCAGGCGGCTATAACGGTCGTTGCCGTGCATGACAAGGTGACAAGGTGACAAGGTGACAAGGTGAAGAATTGACTTTGTCACTTTGTCACCTTGTCACCTTGTCACCTTGTCACCTTGTCATTTC